>JAFLJV010000049.1 GCA_022712845.1 Sulfurimonas sp.
AATTATGGGGATTGAAAGTGATAAATCTCACCAATCTTACAATAATATAAAAACAATAAAAAAAGATGAAAGACCACTTACTCAAAAAAGTGCTGATGTTTTGTATGATATTTCAAATGCAGCAAAACAAATTTCACAAATTGCAGATGTTAAAGATCCACTTTATGAGTATCAAGAAACAAAAGCAAAACAGAGTTCATTTGAACCAAAAGAGTTAAAAGAGATAAAGTCAGAAATTTTAAAACTTGGTGATAAAGTTAAAATAATTCAAAATATGTTTTGGGATGAAAAAGCACCAAATTTAGAAAATAATATCCCATCAGAATTTGCAGAGATATACCGTCTAGCTTCACAAAGTGGGATGAATAGAGAACATTTGGACTCTATAATGAGAATGACGTTAGAACATATGCCATTTAAAATGAGAGAGAATTCATCTACAGTTAAAAGATATTTTCAAACTCTTTTGAGAAAAATGATTCCTGTTAGAATTGAAAGTACTCCATCTATCGGTGCAAAAAAAGTTATTATGCTTGTTGGTCCTACAGGTGTTGGTAAAACAACATCAGTGGCAAAATTAGCAGCTCGTTATTCATATTTGATGCAAAAAAGATATAAAGTAGGACTTGTTGTTTTAGATACTTATCGTATTGGGGCAGTTGAGCAGTTAATGCAGTATGCAAGAATGATGAAACTTGGAATTGAAACAGTAGTGGATCCTGTTGATTTTGGTAGTGCAATAGAGTCACTTAGATATTGTGATTATATTTTAATAGATACTATGGGTTCAAGTCCATATGATAAAAATAAGATAGAAAAAATTTATGAATGTTTGGATGGAAATGATATTAAATACAATATAGATGTAGTTTTAGTGATGCCAAGTTCTATTAAGTATGAAGACTTACAGGCAACATATGAAAACTTTTCATCTTTAAAAATAGATACATTAATGTTTACTAAACTTGATGAAACAAGAGGTTTTGGAAATATATTCTCACTTGCATATGAGACAAAAAAACCTATAAGTTATTTTTCTGTTGGGCAAGAAGTTCCAGAAGATTTAGTATGTGCTAGTAGTGATTTTTTAGTTGAATGCTTGTTAAATGGTTTTAATAGGAGTAAAGCATGATAGGCTCTCAAGCTAAAAAACTCGAAGAATTAGTAGCTTCAAGTACACAAAAAAAATCTAAAAAAACTCGTTTTATTGCTATTACAAGTGGTAAAGGTGGTGTTGGCAAAAGTACTATTAGTTCTAATTTAGCTTATGTTTTATCACAAAATGGACTTAATGTAGGTATATTTGATGCAGATATTGGACTAGCGAATTTAGATGTAATGTTTAATGTAAAGATTAAGAAAAATATCTTACATGTTTTAAAAGGTGAAGCTACTGTTAGTGATATCTTAATTCCTGTTACGAGAAATCTTATACTTATTCCAGGTGAGAGTGGAGATGAGATATTAAAATATTCAGATAAAGCTTTATTTGAAAGATTTATGAGTGAAGCGGAAATTTTAGATAAACTTGATGTAATGATTATAGATACAGGAGCTGGAATAGGTGAACATATAAAAATGTTTGTAGATATAGCTGATGATGTTTTTGTTGTTACAGTTCCAGATCCTGCCGCGATAACAGATGCATATGCTACTATTAAGTCAATTGCTACTTTTAGAAATGATGTAAGTATTATAATGAATCAAGTTAAAAATGAAAGAGAAGCTATAGCTATTTATAAAAAAATTAAAAAAGTTGCACTTGCTAATATTGGAAGTCAATTAAATTTAAAATATGTTGGTAAAATAAACAGTGATATAAAAATATCTACTTCAGTGAAACAAAGAGAACTTTTTTGTGCTTCTTATCCATCATCATCATCAACCAGAGATATACTAACAATAGCTAATAGTATCAATGGTAGTTTGGAACGAGATATGCTAGTATCACCTAGTGAAAGTGGGCTATCAGGACTTTTTAAGCGTTTGGCAAAACATTTTTAGTCGGATTTGGAGTGAGATATGTTAGGTGAAAATTTTGTATACTTTATTACTGTTCAAGGATTCTTCGTTGGAATAATTTTTGGAATATTAAAGTCACTTAATGCAGAAGGATTAATCTTATACACATTGTTTATAACAGTATTTTTTTATCTATTTTCTCATATTATTATTGCATTCTATTATAGAACCATAATCGGAAAAGTATATTCTTTTCCAAAAGCAAGGCATGAAAGAGATTTAGATTTGTTTGTACTTGAGATAAATAAAAGAGAAAAACTTATAGACTCCGCAATTAAAATTACAGATATAGCTGTGCAAACAAATGCACAAGATGATGGAAAAAAATCATGATTCACGTATACGCTCAAGATATTAAGCATAAAGAAGATGAACTTGCTCTTCAGTATCTTCCTGCTGTTAAAGCAATGGCTTTTAGACTTAAAGAAAGATTACCTAGTTCAGTTGATTATATGGATTTATCTGCGATAGGAACAGAAGAGTTAATAAAACTAGCTAGAAGATATGATGAAAAACTTAATGACTCTTTTTGGGGATATGCAAAGAAAAGAGTTTATGGAGCAATGCTTGATTACTTAAGAAGCTTAGATATACTCTCACGTGCTAGTAGAAAACTAGTAAAAGCGATAGATTATGCTATTGAAGAGTATAGAGTTACTCATGAAGAAGAACCTACTGATGAAGAGTTAGCAGAGATATTAGAGGAGCCTATTGAGAAGGTTCATGATGCAAGAATTGCTTCAACAATATACACTGTTATGCCACTTCATGATCAATTACAAGTTGGTGACGAAGGTGAAGCACTCGCTAAAATAGAAAAAGAAGAACTAATTAATGTAATTAAAAATGTTCTTGGTGAATTTGCAGAAAGAGAACAGTTAATTATCCAATTTTACTATTTTGAAGAATTAACGCTAAAAGAGATAAGTGATATATTAAATATTACAGAATCAAGAATTTCTCAAATTCATAAAGCAGTAATTTATAAAATTAAAGAAAGTGTAGGCTCTGAGTAATGGCAGATATACTTTCTCAAGAAGAGATAGACGCACTTTTAGATGTTGTTGAAGATGATGGTGATGATGTCTTTGAAGGAGATACTGATAGTGATAGTAATACTTCCCAAAGACAAGTAACATTATATGATTTTAAGAGACCAAATAGAGTATCTAAAGAGCAACTTCGTGCTTTTCGTGGAATACACGACAAAATGGCAAGATCTTTAGCTTCACAGATATCATCTATCATGCGTTCCATTGTTGAAATTCAACTTCATTCAGTTGATCAGATGACATATGGTGAATTTTTGATGTCACTTCCAAATCCTACAAGTTTTAATGTTTTTTCTGTTAAACCATTAGAAGGTAGTGGGGTTATTGAGATTAATCCTTCTATTGCTTTTCCAATGCTTGATCGTCTCTTAGGTGGAAAAGGTGAACCTTTTGATGCAAGTCGCGAATTTTCTGATATTGAACTTAGCCTATTTGAGACAATTCTAAGAGTTATGATGAGTACTCTAAAAGAAGCTTGGGCTCCTGTTATGGATATTTATCCAACTATTGAATCAAAAGAATCAAGTCCAAATGTTGTTCAGATTGTTGCACAAAATGAGATTGTTGTAATGGTTGTAATGGAGATTATTATTGGACAAAGTTCTGGTATGATGAATATATGTTATCCAGTTATATCACTTGAGCCAGTTTTACCAAAGTTAGCTAGTAGAGATTTAATGTTAAATGAAACAACAAGTACTAAAAAAAGTAGAAATACAGAGCTTCAAGTTCTTCTTGGTGGTGCTAAAGTTGGTATTCAAGCGATGTTAGGTAAGGCAGAATTGACATTAAGAGAGATATTAGAGTTACAAAAAGGTGATGTCGTAAGACTCTCTAATGCAGCAAATGATATTGTAGCCTTATCTGTTGATGGAAAAGATAGATTTCGTGGGCAAATAGGATTAAGAAGATTTAGAAAATCTATACAAATTACAGAGATAATAGATACTGAAAAAGATGCAGTAAAAAGAGCATTAGAAAATTTTGAAATAATAAGACGAGAAAAAATATCAGGTGTTAAAAAAATTATTCAAAAAGAACAAAAGACTGATGAAAAGGAGTAAATATGAGTGATTTTATGCAACTATTTAAAGATGAGACAGTAGGTACTGTTGAGGCATTAATAGGTCAAGCTCCCTCTTTAGAGTTAAAAGAAGAACAAGATTTAACAATTATATCAAATATAATACCTCCTATAGTACTTTTAAATGTAAATGTTAGTGGTGATATTAATGCTTCTGCAATGGTAGCCCTCACTCCAACTTTAGTAACATTATTGTCTGATATGATGATGGGTGAAGAAGAAAGTAATAGGGATGATGTTAATGATGATGATTTAGATGCTGCAAAAGAGATAGTATCTAATATATTTGGTGCAGTTGGAAACACATTATCGGCTCAAAAAGAATTACCAGTTTTATCATTTAGCATAGAAAATATAAAATACGTAGATGAAAATAATGAAGTTTCATTAGAGAATTTTAGTAAAATGTTTGTATATAATTTTAATATAGCAGATGTCAACGCTCTTTTTATGTTTATTATGGATGATAGTTTACAAAATATTATTTTTGGTAATAATGATAATAATAATGATAAAAATACTACACAAGGGATAGGTTTTAATGATGGTAGTGAAAATATTTCTTTAAATAGTGAAGAGTTAAATAATATTGCTCTTATTATGGACGTTAAGCTTCCTGTTAAAGTTAGGATAGGAAAGAAAAAAATGTTATTAAAAGATGTTTTAAATATGGATATAGGTTCAGTTGTTGAATTAAATCAATTAGCAAATGATCCATTAGAAATATTAGTTGATGATCACGTTATAGCCGAGGGAGAAGTTGTTATAGTTGATGGAAACTTTGGTGTTCAGATAACTTCAATTGGAACAAAAAGAGAGAGATTAAATCAACTAAAATCATAGATTGGACTAAAAATGAAACATAATAAAGATGAATTAGTAAAAAAATATATAAGAGATATAAAATCAGCAGATGTTTGGAGCGTTTTTAAAATTATTGCAGATTTTGTAAAAGGTTTTGATGAATTAGGAGAGTTAGGACCAACTGTAACAATATTTGGTAGTGCAAGAACTGATGAAAATGATAAATACTATAAAAAAGCACAAAAATTATCTTCAATGTTAGGAAAGGTCGGTTTTAATGTAATGACTGGTGGTGGACCGGGGATTATGGAAGCTGCAAATCGAGGAGCACACGAACATAAAGATGTTGAATCAATTGGATTGAATATTGATCTTCCATTTGAGCAAACTACAAATCCCTATACTACAAAAGAGTTAAGTTTTGATTATTTTTTCTCAAGAAAAGTGATGTTGGTTAAATACTCCATGGCATATGTTATTTTTCCTGGTGGTTATGGAACATTAGATGAACTTTTTGAAGCATTAACTTTGATTCAAACAAGAAAAGTTACAGGTGTTAAAGTATTCGTAATTGGAGTTGAATTTTATCAACCACTTTTAGATTTTATAGAGGATAAACTACATAAACATGATATGATAGATTTAGAAGATGTTCATATGATTCATTTAACAGATGATTTACAAAGCGTTGTTACCGAAATTGAAGAATCATTACTTGAACAAATTAGAATGCTTAAAGAGTTTGGTCTTGGAAACACTAAGTATTATAAGTCACTTTTAGAATTTTCGGTTAAGAAGCATATAAATAATAAAGACAAGTAGTAAATGTTAAATAATAAAAAAGTCTTAGTTGGAATGAGTGGTGGTGTTGATTCAACTATAACAGCTCTTATGTTAAAAGATGAAGGTTATGAAGTTGAAGGTTTATATATGAAACTTCATACAAAACCAGGATATCACGAGATTCATCTTGAACGTGCTAAAAAAGCTGCAAAATTTGTAGGTATTAAACTTCATGTTTTAGATTTACAAGATATATTTAATGAAAAAGTTTTTCAACCATTTATGGATACTTATGCAGAGGGGAAAACCCCAAACCCTTGTGCTTTATGTAACAGAAGTCTTAAATTTGGAGAGATGTTAAAGTTTGCAGATAAGGTAGGGGCCCATTATTTAGCAACTGGGCATTATATAAAAACTGATGGAGAGTATTTTTATCAAGCAGATGATGATACAAAAGATCAGAGTTACTTTCTTTTTTATGTAGAGAGAAGTATATTACCAAGACTTTTATTTCCTTTAGGAAGTAGAAAAAAAAGTGAAATAAAAGAGTTAGCAGCGTCAATAGTTGGACTAGAATCATTTGCATCACAAGCAGAATCAAGTGAAATATGTTTTGTTGAGACAACTTATACAGATTTATTAAAAGATTATATAGAAGTTGATAAAGTAGGTGAAGTTTTAGATGCTGATGGAAATGTTGTAGGTGAGCATAAAGGGTATATGCATTATACAATAGGCAAAAGAAAAGGGTTTACAGTAAAAGGTGCACATGATCCTCATTATGTAACTAAGATAGATGCAAAAACAAATCAGATTACAGTCGGTAAAAGAGATGAACTAGCATGTAATAGCGTAGTTTTAGAAGATTTAAACTTATATAATAATGAAAAAGAGTTTGATACAACAGTAAAATTAAGGTATAGAACAAAAGCAGTTGCATGTCATGTTGTTGTTAAAAATGATAAAGCATATGTCACTTTAAAAGAAAGCGTATTTGGTGTTGCAACAGGTCAAGCAGCAGTCTTTTATGATGGTAACAGATTAATGGGTGGAGGCTGGATAGAAGAAAATTAATAAAAATAATCTAAATTTACTCTCCTTAAACCCCACACAAAACAGCAAATAAATAAATTCCCAAACATTTTAAGAAACAACAAAGCAAGTTTTCTCTATAATTCCCATCCACAAACAGACGC
>JAFLJV010000050.1 GCA_022712845.1 Sulfurimonas sp.
GCTACAACTCTAAAAGAGTATAGAAAGTATTTTGAAAAAGATACAGCACTTCAAAGAAGATTTTTACCTATTAACCTTGCAGAGCCAACAGTAAACCAATCTTTGCAAATACTTAGAGGGATAAAAGCAAGATTAGAAACACATCACAATGTAACAATAACTGATAGTGCACTAGTCGCTGCTGCTAAACTCTCAGATAGATATATAGCTGATAGATTTTTACCAGATAAGGCGATAGACCTTATAGATGAGGGATGTGCTGAGCTTAAGATGCAAATAGAGTCAGAACCAAATGTTTTAAGTTATGCAAAAAGAAAAAATTCAGAACTTCATGTTGAACAAGAAGCTTTAAAAATGGAAGAGACACCAGCAAATAGCAAAAGACTTAAAGAGATATCAAAAGAGTTAGCTGATGTAGAGGAAGAGATTAGAGATTTACAAAGTCGTTTTACTAGTGAAAAAGAAGTATTTGAGAGAATATCAACTATTAAAAATGATATTGAGACTAAAAGAAAAGAAGCACAAAATGCAAAAGCAAAATCAGAATTTAATCGTGCCGCTGAGATAGAGTATGGAGAGATACCAGAGCTTTTAAAAGAGGAAAAAAGTATAAATGAGAACTGGGAAAAACTTCAAGAAGCAGGAACTCTTCTTAAAAATTGTGTTGATGAAGATGCGATTGCCTCTATAGTTTCAAGATGGACAGGTATCCCAGTAAATAAAATGCTCCAAGGGGATAAAGATAAAATACTTAATGTTGAAGATGAGTTAAACAAAGATGTAATTGGGCAAAAAAAAGCAACACATGCAGTCTCTCTTGCAATTAAAAGAAATAAAGCTGGACTTTCTGATGCTAATTCACCTATTGGTAGTTTTTTATTTTTAGGACCAACTGGTGTTGGTAAGACACAAACTGCAAAAACATTAGCTAAATTTTTATTTGATTCACAAGATGCGATGATAAGAATTGATATGAGTGAGTATATGGAGAAACATTCAGTTTCGCGTTTAGTTGGAGCGGCTCCTGGATATGTAGGATATGAAGAGGGTGGACAACTTACAGAAGCTGTTAGAAGAAAACCATATAGTGTAATTTTATTTGATGAAATAGAAAAAGCTCATCCTGATGTTTTTAATATTTTACTTCAAGTTTTAGATGATGGAAGACTTACTGACAACAAAGGTGTTACAGTCGATTTTACAAATACTATAATTATTTTAACTTCAAATATTGCAAGTGACAAAATAATTAATAATCAAAATGTAGATGAGCTTGAAGATATGGTTATGAGTGAGTTAAAACAAGCATTTAAACCAGAATTTTTAAACCGTTTAGATGATATTGTTATCTTTAATGCACTTGGTCGTGAGCAGATAGTTGATATAGTTGATATTTTCTTTAGAGATATTGCAAATAAAGTTTCACAAAGAGATATAGAGCTTACTTTAAGTGATAAAGCCAAAGCTTACATAGCAGAGTCAGGGTTTGACCCAGTTTATGGTGCTAGACCACTCAAACGTGCTCTTTATGAGATAATTGAAGATAGACTTGCAGAGTTAATTCTTAAAGGTAGTGTAGTTGAGGGTTCAAAAGTGAACTTTGATATAGACGATGGTAAGATAAAAGTAAAAATATCGTAAATAGAATTCAAGTATAATTTGATTATGAAATATATATTAATATTAATCTTTTTAACTATATCAGCTTTTGCTTGCACTGGTGACTGTATGACATGCCATCCTAAGTTAGTTCCTGGAATCAATGAGGACTTAAGGCACAAACCTATGCTTACATGTATAAACTGCCACTCAGCTGAATCTAGTGGTGTAGGTGAGTGTGGAGATAAGTGTTTTACATGTCATACAATGTCAAAACTAGATAAAGCAAATGTAAGGGAACATGATGTTATTCAAACTTGTATTAATTGTCATGTTGGAGCAAAAGAGAAACTTTTTGATATCTCTAAATCATTAAATCAGTCCCATGGAGCAACACTAAAAGATTTTTTAACTAAATAGAATAATACAATTAGAATAAAATTAACCACTATTTAAGTAATATTTATGTAATATTTCGAACTTAATTTTAAATAAGGATATGTCTATGAAAAGAACATACCAACCACATAGTACGCCTAGAAAAAGAACTCATGGTTTTAGAGCTAGAATGGCTACAAAGAATGGTCGCAGAGTACTTAACCGTCGTCGTGCTAAAGGTCGTAAAAGATTGTCAGTTTAGGCAATTTTAACACACTAAAACTCCATAAGGAGTTTCAGTACATCTACAAAAAAGGAAAAAATACTCACTCAAACAGTGTAGTACTTTTTTTTCTTCCTTCAAAAAAAATCCAAAAAGTTGGGTTTACAGCAACAAAAAAAATTGGTAATGCAGTAAAAAGAAATAGAGCTAAAAGAAGACTTAGAGCAATTTTTCGTGAATATTCATCTAAATTAAATGATGGTACATATATCTTTGTTGCAAAACATATAATCAATGAAATAACATATGAAAAACTTAAAAAAGATTTTGAAAAAATTTTAAATCACTCCAAAGTATTTAAGAAAAACTAGATGATTAAACTATTTTTACTAAAACTTTTATGGGTATATCAAAATTTTTTAACACTTCTTGGCTTCGGATGTTGTAGATATTACCCATCTTGTTCTGAATTTGCAAGAATTAATTTTGAAAATAATTCAATTTCAAGTGCTTTTTACCACACTTTGACTAGAATACTGCGTTGTAATCAATTATTTGAGGGTGGAATAGAATATCCACTACTTGATAAACTCTCTTTAAAGCCCGCAAAAATAGGGATTGATTCTATAAAATATTGGTTGGTTCCCAATAAAAAAAACCGTTTTTATATAATAAAAAATTTTTCCTATAAAGGTTAGTCGTGTTAGAAAAATTGACAGCAAATCAGAGATTAATATTAGCAGTAACATTAGCCTCTCTGTTTTTTGTAGTATATACTACAATATATCCACCAGAGCAGCCAGAGATGGCACAAACAAATATAGATAATGTAGCAGTTTCAAATATCAATCAAACTTCAACTTCTTCACAAGTATCTAATACAACAGAAGTTTCAACTATAGAAAATCAAGTTGGTCATAAAATTTCAAATCAAGAAAATATGGCTGCAAATGATTTAAACACACTAGTAACTATAACACATAGTGAATATATCCTTAAAATAGATACTTTAGGTCGTATATCTTCTAAAGAATTACTTCAAGAAAAGTATAATGATTCAGACGGTAACCATGCACAGTTAATTCCTGATAATGGTACAAAACCACTTTTTATTAGATTTTTAGACTCTAAGTTAAATGAAGAAGCAGCAAAAGTTGCTTATACAACTAATGTTTCAAAAATTGATTTAGGAAATGATTCACAAACGGTGATTTTAACTCAAAGATTATCAAATATAACGATAACAAAAGAATTAACTATATATGCTGATGGGCATTATGATGCCAAAGTTTCACTCTCAGATGATAAAAGATATTTTATTTATCTAGGTCAAAGACCTCAAGTAACTGAGCAGATGATGACAGTGTCTGGTGCAATGATTTATACGGATGATGAGTTAGTAACTATAGTTGAAGATGGCGATGCTGAGGGTAGAAAAACTTTTAGTGGAGTTGAGCTTATCTCTGCGTTTGATCAGTATTCAGCATCAATTATGTATGGGTTTTCAAAAGATACAAATATTATAATTGAAAGAGATAGAGAAGATAATCCTGTAGTATATTTTGAAGCTATGCAAAATATGAATTTTAATGGTTATATTGGACAAAAAAATTATACCACACTAGATAATATTAATCCTATTTTAACTAATGCAATTGAGTATGGTTGGTTTACATTTGCTTCAAAACCACTGTTTCAACTGCTTTTATGGCTACATGGAATGATTGGAAATTGGGGTTGGTCCATTATTGCACTTACAATTTTAATTAGAGCAGTTTTATATCCTCTTACATATAAGGGTATGGTCTCTATGCAAAAGCTTAAGCAGATTGCACCACAAGTTAAAGCTGTTCAAGCAAAATATAAGGGTGACCCACAGCGTGTAAATGCTGCTGTTATGGACTTATATAAAAAACATGGAGCTAATCCTCTTGGTGGTTGTTTGCCTATGTTGTTACAAATTCCTGTATTTTTTGCAATTTATCGTGTACTTTTAAATGCAGTGGAGCTTCAAGGTGCCCCTTGGATGTTTTGGATACAAGATTTATCAAGAATGGATTCTACATTTATCTTACCTATTTTAATGGGTGCATCAATGTATTATCAGCAAAAACTTACACCAAATAACTTTACTGATCCAATGCAAGAGAAGATATTTAAATATTTACCAATTGTTTTTACTTTCTTCTTCTTAACTTTTCCATCAGGTCTAGTTCTTTACTGGTTTGTAAATAATATGTTCTCTATAGGGCAACAATTTATTGTAAATAGACAATTTAAAAGTGCAAAAGATGCTGAAATAGCTATTGCTAAGGGTTCAGATAAATTAGAAAAATCTGAGAAAGTAGAAAAAATAGAAAATACGAAAGAAGTGGAGAAAAAAGATGATTAAAATAGTTTCAGTCACTTTAGAAGAAGCATATAAAGATGCTGCTTTTGCACTAAAGTGTTCTGTAACTGAATTAAATATTGAAGTTGTACAATCTCCAAGTGGTGGCTTTTTAGGACTTTTTAAAAAGAGTGCTATTATAGTCGCTGCAAAAAAATCAACTTCTTCAGATAAAAAAGAAGAAGTTGTAGTAGAGCTAAAAAAAGAAAATAAAAAACAAGAAATTAAACAAGAACAAAAAATAAAAAAAGCGCCAGAACAAAAAATTAAACAAGAAGTAAGAAAAGATAGAAAGAAGCAATATACTAAAAAGGTTGAGCATACTTTATTAAATGACACAATTATGCCTGAATCATTTGTAAGCACTCAAGATGATGAAGATTATGATATGGCTGATATTAACTATACAGCTGATTATGATGAAGAAACTAGAGAGAATACAGAAAATAATAGTCTAAATATTTATGAAGTTGCTAAAACAGTTAATAAAGATTTAAATAATATTTTTAATTTAACATGTTTTAAAATAGATAAAGTTGATGTTAGTGTTTATAATGATGATACTCTTTTAGTTGAGTTTAAAGGTGAAGATGCAGCTCTTTTAATTGGTAAAGAGGGGTATAGGTATAAAGCACTTTCATATATGATATTTAACTGGATAAATACAAAATACAAGATTCAACTACGTCTTGAAATAGCTGAATTTTTGAAAAATCAAGAAGAAGCTATTGGTAAATACCTAGTAGGTATTTGTGAAAATATAGATAAAGATGGAAGAGTACAAACTAAAATTTTAGATGGTGTTCTTGTTCAGATAGCGCTTAAAGAATTACGCAATAAATATCCAAATAAATATGTTGCAATTCGTTCTACTCGTGATGGACTTAAATTTATTATAGTAAATGACTACCACTCTAACTAAAAAGCACTCTCTTTCTTTGAGAGTTTGTTTTTAAGCAAAGGAGACTCTAAAGATGAACCAAGATACCATTTCTGCCATAGCAACTGCAAACGGTATAGGCTCTATAGCAATTATCCGTATTAGTGGAGAGAGAGCTTTAGAGATTGCTAAAAAACTTACCCATAAAGATACTTTTACCCCTAGATATACCACTTTAACAAATGTATATGATTTTAACAGTGAACTTATTGATGAGTCTATTGCTATCTATTTTAAAGCACCATTTTCTTTTACTGCTGAAGATGTTGTAGAGATACAGTGCCATGGTGGTTTTATTGTTGCACAGAGCATTTTAAAAGCCACTTTATCTTATGGTGCAAGATTAGCCCAAGCAGGAGAATTTTCAAAAAGAGCTTTTTTTAACGGTAGGATAGATTTAAGTGAGGCAGAAGCAATAGCTGCTCTTATTGAAGCCAAAAGTGAGGATGCCGCAAAAATTTTAGCACAGCAGATGAAAGGCTCATTAAAAGAATATATAGAAAATATTCGTGATGAGATAATTCATATACTTGCTTACTCTGAGGTTAGCATAGATTATGCAGAAGAGGATTTACCAGAGAATTTAATTTTACAAATCAAGACAAAATTGGAAGAATTAACAAAATCTCTAAACTCAACCCTACTTGCAAGTAAATCCAGAGAAGGACTTATGCAAGGTTTTAAAGTTGCAATCATTGGAAAACCAAATGTTGGCAAAAGCTCACTTTTAAACTCACTTCTGAATTATAACCGTGCAATAGTAAGTGAGATAGCAGGAACAACTAGAGATACTATAGAAGAGCAAGTAAAGATAGGAAGCCACCTGATTCGTATTGTAGATACAGCAGGTATCCGTGAAGCTAGTGATGAAATAGAGCGTATAGGAATACAAAGAAGTTTAGTGGCAATTGAAGAGTCCGATATTGTTATAGCTCTGTTTGATTCTTCAAGAGAGGTAGATAGTGAAGACAAACAGATAGTCTCACTTGTAAAAGAACATGCCAACGATAAACATGTTTTGTATATCAAAAATAAAATTGATTTAGACGAAAATTTTTCATGTGTTGATTTAGATTTTGATATGTCACTAAATTCAAAAGAGAGTGTAGATGAATTAATAGGTGCTTTAAAAGATATAATGGATAGAAGTAACTCTTCAGATGAGATGATGCTTATATCACAAAGACAAATATCTGCTGTAGAAAATACTTTATCTAATATACAAGAGGCTCTTTTTCCACTTGAATCTCAAGAATTAGAGATATTTTCTTTTCATCTAAATGAAGCAGTAAAAGAGATGGCATCAATAACTAGACCTTTTGAAAATGATGAAATGCTTGATAAGATGTTTGGCTCATTTTGTTTAGGAAAGTAGCTAAATATTAGCAAAGTGTTAACATATATAAGCGGGGAAAATAATATAAAATGAAATATATTGCAATAGATTTAGGTTTAAAAAGAATAGGATTAGCATATTGTGCTCATAAAGATATGGTTACTCCACTACAAGCAATTAAGAGAAAAAATCGTAATCAGGCTTCAAAAGATGTAAAAAAAGTTCTTGATGAGTGGGAAGTTGATGCAGTAGTAGTTGGTATACCAATAGGTGGCAGTAGTGAAAATGAGATGCGTAGACGAGTAGCTCATTTTATGAATTTAGTAGATTTTAAAGGTGAAATATTTTACCAAGATGAGAGTCATTCATCATTAGAAGCTGAGAATATGATGAAGGGAGAGATAAAGTATATACGTGATGGAAGGATTGATTCTATCTCTGCAATGATAATTTTACATAGATATCTAATTACAATAAAATAACTTATATTATAATTAATTAAAATTATAATATAAGTTATTTTTTAATATATTTCATGTACAATTAATTAACTTCCTTATATTTAGTTCTAAAATACTAAACTGTAAGAGTACAATTATGTAGTATTATTTTGCTTATTAAATAAAGTAAAATGAAGGGGGGGGGGTGTTATTATGAAATTTATATATATACTACTTGGCTTATTTATATTAGAACTTTTTCTAATTGCTGGTATAAAAGGTTCGAAACATGATTTAAGTACAACGAATTTTTATGGACCTATGGGAGGTTCAACAACGCAAGTATGTATTTTCTGCCATACTCCACATAATGCAAATACTGGATTAACACCTATGTGGAATAGAGTAATATCAGATACTACTGTATTCACCCTCTATGATGGGACAAATGCCCTTCCAAACAATCCAACATTAGTATGCCTTAGCTGTCATGATGGTGTTAGCGGATTGGGTGATACAAGTGCTATTAGCCCATCAGCTACACATAATATACTCAATAGTCCTGGATCAGGACATTCATCTGGAAATGTAACCCCTAACTGTTATTCTTGTCACTTTTCTGGAAATACATATCCTGACAAAGAATGGAGAATTGGACCAAACCTTATGGATGATCATCCAGTTTCTGTGTCATACACTGCAGCAAAAACTTTCAATCCAAATGAATTTAGAGATGCTCCTATAAATGGATTAAAATTAGTTGATGGTAATGTAGAATGTGTTTCTTGCCATGACCCTCATGCTCCAGAAAATGGTACATTTTTAAGAGTTAATAATACTAATAGTGCTTTATGTATGTCATGTCATATTAAATAATAACTTTAAAGAATTTAGCAGCTTCCTCTTCATCATCTGTTAAATCATCAATGTCATATTCATCATAATTCTCAAGTAAGTATTTTATTTTATTCTGACAAAAAGCAAATAAAGTATCTCTAGCATTATCAAAATTATCTAAAAAACCAAATCCACTAAATTGAAAAGGTTCATCTTGTTCTATACAAAATAGAGTTCCCGCACATTCTTGCTCTAGCACCTCTACTAACTCTCTATATAAAATACTAAATTCAGTTGCATGCCAACCAATAGTTTCCATATCTTTTGTTGAGAATTCATCAACACCATCAGCTGTAGTATCATCATATGAAGCTTGAGGAGTATTAATAGCGATTAGTTCTTGCCAGTTTCCAAAAGCTTTTATTAGTACTCTATCATTATCAACAACAACTTGATATTTATTGCCAAGTGTTATCTCTAAAGGTTTAAGTTTATCTGGAGTTCCATGATATATTAAAATATCTTTTTCATTAAAAGGTTCTTGTTTTATTTCACCTTTAATATTTATAGCAAATTTATCACCATTTTCGATTGCTTTTTTAAGCTCTATTGTATTTGAAGTTATAATTTCTTTAAAAAGATTGAATTTTTTCATACTATTTCCTGATATTTATTAAAATTTTAATGACATTATAAAAGTTTTTGCTTTACTTTAGTATAATGCGACAAAATTTTCATATAGTATAAGATAAAACTAATATATCTTAATTATGTAATTGCACTAGTGCAATGAGCTTTCTGCTGAAGAAAACTAAGCGTTAGCGTAGGTAGCGGAATTATTTCCGATACCGTAATAAATCAGATGAAGGGTTCCCTTCATTTTATGAAATAAAATTGAGGAATTACAAATGGCATTAAATGTTTATTATGACAAAGACACAAGTTTAGACCTTATTAAAAGCAAAAAAGTTGCAATGATTGGTTTTGGTTCTCAAGGACATGCACACGCAGAAAATTTAAGAGATAGTGGTGTTGAAGTTTATGTTGGTCTTCGTAAAAATGGTTCTTCTTGGGCTAAAGCTGAAGCTAAAAACTTTGAAGTTCTTACAGTTGCAGAGGCTACTGCTAAAGCTGATGTAATTATGATTCTTCTTCCAGATGAAAATCAAGCTGAGATTTATGAAAATGAAATCGCTCCAAACTTAAAAGATGGTGCTACTATTGCTTTTGGTCATGGTTTTAACATTCACTATGGTCGTGTTAATCCTGCTGCAAATATTAATGTTACTATGATTGCTCCAAAAGCTCCTGGACATACAGTTCGTTCTGAGTTTGTTCGTGGTGGTGGTATGCCAGATTTAATTGCTATTGGTCAAGATCCTTCAGGAAACACTAAAGAGTTAGCCCTTTCTTATGCTAGTGCAATTGGTGGTGGTCGTACTGCAATTATTGAAACAACTTTTAAAGATGAGACTGAAACTGACCTTTTTGGTGAGCAAGCAGTACTTTGTGGTGGTGTTACTTCTTTAGTTCAAGCTGGTTTTGAAACATTAACAGAAGCTGGTTATGCTCCAGAACTTGCATACTTTGAGTGTTTACACGAACTTAAACTAATTGTTGATTTAATGTTTGAGGGTGGAATCGCTGATATGAGATATTCTATCTCTAACACTGCTGAGTATGGTGATTATGTTTCTGGTAAGCGTGTTATCAACGAAGAATCAAAACAAGCTATGCGTGATATCTTAACTGAGATTCAAGATGGTAGATTTGCTAAAGACTTCATCCTTGAAGGTCAATCAGGTTACCCTCGTATGAATGCAGAGCGTGCAAATGACAAAGAGAAACTTATTACTAAAACTGGTAATCAACTTCGTGAGATGATGCCATGGATATCTGCAGGTAAAATAGTAGACACTTCTAAAAACTAATATTTTCACTTATTGCACTTCATCTTTAAATGATGAGTGCAGTTAGCTACACATGTAGCCTCCTTTACTCAAACATTTAAATCTAAAGCACACTAAGCAAAAATTTTTAGTTTTTATGTCGAATTATTAACCTCTTTTACTAAAACTTCAAAATCTCAAGCACAAATAATCAAATTTTTAATATTTCTTATAAATTTTTAAATTAACTGTTGTATTCTTA
Organism: Sulfurimonas sp.; assembly: GCA_022712845.1. The sequence continues at coordinate 10,294 of JAFLJV010000050.1, forward strand.
TTAATGTTGAGAGCAAGATAGCACTTTTATCAACATTTGAACTTTTCATTTTAAGTTCGCTATCTAAAAGTAGTTCATGTAGTTGATAGTAGGTATGAAGTTTGAATTTTAAACACAAAGATGCTTTTTGATCAACAATAAATTTAGGAGCTGGGTAACCTAAAATCTCTAGTGCATTTGGAGCACCGTTAACTCTGATGTAGATATTAAACATATAGAGTTGAGTTAGATATGATGTCATAGCAGTTATAATTCTTATCTCATCTTCTCCATGTTCTAGTATATTTTGCAACTCTGTTTTAAAATCTTTTTTTAATAATATTTTTTTAATAAGATCATCGATATTAATTTGTGCTAATCCAAAAACTAGATTGTCAATATCTTTTATAGTTATAGTTCTATCATAGACTTTAAGTTTATCTAACTCATTACAAGCAAGGGATACATCACCATTATGTATGCCAAGAAGATGAGTGATTGTATAATTATCTATATCAACTTGTTTCCCTTTTGCCGCTTGAGAGACAATAAAAATAGCTTCTCCTTGATTAGGAGTAAAAAATCTAACACTCATTGTACTTTTTTTACTAAAAGCTTTTGTATATGTTTTGTGGTCACTTCCTGTATAAGCATATACAAAAATATTATCTTTGTTTTTTTCACAAAAAGCTATAAAAACATCTAAATCTTTTTTAGGAATTTTTTTTTCACTTTTGATGATTAATATATTAATTCCACCAAATAGTGAAGCTTGTGATAAGTGAGCTTTTGCACTGTTAAAATCATACTCATCATGGTAAAACTTTAAAAGTGAGGCATCTTCAATATTGGTTAATTTTTTTGTATATGTATCAATAAGAAAATTACTTTCGCCAAATAGTACAAAACTATTTGAGATAGAGTTGTTTTTGATATGTTTATCTAACTCATTTTTATACAAATTTAATCTTCACTTGGGATAACTCTTGCAAATATTTTAGCTTTTGCAATATCAACTTTATCAATACAAATAGTTACATCTTCAAATAAAACTACATTCTCACTCAAAGTTATGTTTAGTTTAGCACCTTGTATTTCATCATGAAGTTCAGCTTTAACTTCAGGTTCAGTTGCACTAATCCGTGCTTTAAGCTCTTTGTTAATATTTGCCTCTGCCCATCTAGCATATTTTCTTGCCATAAACTCAACTTCAATAGTGCTAGCTTCTCTTTCTTTTTCACTAATTGTCATACTTAATGATTCTATATTTCTAAGCACATAAGAGCCTTCCTCTGTATCATTATTGTTTATAGCTTTAAGCAAACGGTGAACTATTAGGTCTGAGTATCTACGAATTGGCGAAGTGAAGTGAGTATATGCTTCAAATCCAAGACCAAAGTGTCCTGAGTTCATTGGAGCATATCTAGCTTGCATTTGTGAGCGGATAATCAAGGTATCAATTTCTGATTCTAAATCCATATCTCTAGCTTGTTTTTGAATATCTGAAATAGTCTCTTTTATAGAGCCTTTAATATCTATAAATAGACCAATACTAGATAGCTCTTGATAAAGTTTTTGAAGTTTTGCTTGAGATGGTGGTTCATGAATTCTAAATATTCCTCTTTCAAATTGTGCGGCAGCTTCTTTATTTGCTAAAAGCATACAATCTTCTATAAGAGCATGAGATGGAGTTTCCTCTGCACTATATGTAGAGATGAGGTTTGAGTTTTCATCTATCTCCATATTTATCTCCGTAGAGCGAAAATCATAACCAACTTTTAGTCTTTTTTCTTTAAGAGCATCTGTAACTACTCTTAATTTTGTAAGATATGTAAATATTTTCTTCTCTGTTTGATTTTTAGCTTTTAGCTTGCCATCAAAAAAATCATCTATCTCTTCATAGTTAAATCTTCTATCTGAATGAATTATCGCTTCATAAACTTTAGAGTTACTAACTTCAAGTGAGTTTAAATCTAACTTCATCTCAAAGACATAAGCGAGTCTATCAACATGTGCTTGAAGTGAGCATAGAGTTTCACTAAGTTGACGAGGTAACATAGGGATAGAGCGGTGAGGTAGATAGATAGAAAAACTTCTGTATATAGCTTCATTATCTATAGCACCAAATGGTGTTACATAATCACTTACATCAGCTATAGCTACAAAAAGAGTTGAGTTTTTATCATCCCAGTAAATTGCATCATCATAATCTTTTGCAGTAACTGGATCAATGGTACAAAATGGTAGTTTTCTTAAGTCAACTCTTTTAGGATACTTTGAAGCATCAACAGCTTTAAAAGATGTGGTAATCTCTAGAACTTCCTCTTCAAACTCATCATGTTTGTTAAACTGAGATAAAACAATTTTTTCATCAACAAGTGGGTCACTTAAGTTACCAAGCTTTTGCATAATTGAGAAGTCTTGATTATTGATTTTAAAAACATCACCATCTTTATAAGTATCTAGCTCATCTTTTGTTATTTCTACACCAGTAGGATGCTCAGTTTTTAAGTCAACTAATGATTTTCTACCATCTTTAGATATTATATAAGCTACACTATAATTTTGAGCACGACCAACTATTTCTGCAATTTTAGCACTCGGTGTTCCACGTTTTCCTAAGAGTCTTTGAGCAATAAGGAGGTCACCCTCTCGAGCAATTCCCAAATCACCTTCACCAATAAAGAGATCGCGAGTAAGTTCACCTATCACATTAAGATAGGCTGTACCTTTTTGAACCAATCCTAATGTACCAGCACGGTATTTTGAGTTAAATTTATAGGTGGCGTTTTTTTTAGTAATATATTTTTTTGCTAAAAAATTATTTACATGTTGAAGCTCATCTGTTGATATGTCTTGTTCACTCAAACCGTGAGTTAGTTTTATAAGAAGGGATTTCAAAGCGTAAATTTAAATATTTTCTAATGCTTTGTCAAAGCTTTCCATATCTAGATTATATTTTATAATTAAATCTTTTGCTTGGGCAGTGCTTTCATTAGTTATAATACTATTAAGAGGCACAAGAGTTCTTACTACATTTAAAATTTGTGCTGCTTTTTTATCTTTTTCTTCCGCGTTATCAGGGTTTTGACAATTACGAATTGTATCAACTAAACCTGCTTCAAATCTCCAATGCTCAAAAATGGTAGCACTCACTTCAGGAGTATCAGCATTGAATAACTTTCTCTCAGCATCTTCAACATTCCCAAGTTCTTCAATTGCATTACGAAAAACTTCTTGTTGTTTGTTTGTTATGATCTGTTGAGAGATTATAACTTTCCCTATTTCTACTAAAAATGCAGCAGGTGAGAGGATACCAAGTAAAGAACCCTCTTTTTTTAAACACCATGAGATCATTATTGCATGTTGTAATTTAGATATATTGGAAAATATATCATTGTTTATTCCATAAGGGGATAAATCAAGAGTGAAACTTTTTTTAACAATAGATGCAAGAGCAAAACCTCTAACGGTACCCATACCAAATAAACCAACAGCCTGGTTTATGGCATTAATTTCACGAGAAAAACCATAAAGAGGAGAGTTTGCAGCTTTAAGAATATCTGCTGTTAAAAGAGGGTCTTTTTCTAAAATTTTAACCATATCATTAAAAGTACTATCAGGATCTTGGTAGACAGTTTCTATCTGCATTGCAGATTCTGGAAGAGGTGGAAGTTGTTTGATCTTTTTAAGTATATCTTCAGTCATATTATTCTCTTTGATTATGTGATAATTTTATATATATTACATAGATAAATATAAAAAACTACTGAATATTTACAAATAGTTGATATTATTTGTATGTAATATTATAAAAGGAAAAATATGCAAAATGATGCAATACTTGTGCAATTAGGTTATGTGCCAAATAATGCTTTAATACAACAATTAAATAGAATAGAAGAAAATACGGTAGGCTACGATAAGATAAAGAAACATATTATGGATTTACATAATCATTTAAAAGTTGATGATGCTTATGTGGCAATGTCAAATTCAAATGATTGTTTTAAAATTAAAATAGAATCAAAAAGTCCAGAACTTGCTCAAGAAGCACATGAAAAGATAGATCACTTTAGTCAAAAATTTAAAGTTACAGTGCATAAGTTAGAAAATAAAGAAACTTACTACATTGTGGGTTTTAAACATTAAAGACCACTTTAATGAATAAAGAACCTATAACCATAGAAGGTTATGACCTTTTAACACGAGAATTCAAGTTTCTTTTAGAGGTTGAAAAACCAAAAGTTGCAGAAGAAAAGTTAATTGCTGCAGCTCATGGTGATAGAAGTGAAAATGCTGATTATCATGCGGCAAAAGAGAAACTTCGTTTTATAGATAAAAGACTTTTTTATCTAAATTCTATGATAGAGAAGTCACAAATAATAGATCCATCAAAATATCAACATCAAAAAATAGGTTTTGGAAGTAGTGTAAAACTTTTAAATATTGGGGCAGATGAAGAGGAGATTTATACTATTTGTGGAGTTTTAGAATCTGAACCTGAAAATGGACTAATATCTATCCATTCACCACTCGCAAAATCAATGATTGGTAAAGAGATTGATGATGAATTTATTATAAAATTACCAAATGTTAAAAAAGAATATGAAATACTAGAAATTTATTATAAAAATATTTTTTCTTTAAAAAAAAATATCCGCACAGAAGCTGACTTTTCTTTCCATTAAAACTTTTATTAGTACCTTTTAGATATAATCCATCTTCAAAAACCAAAAATTAAATTTTTAGGAAACACCGTGAGCCAACAACTAGAAAATATCGAAGAACAATTAGCAAACCACAAGCTTTCTCAAGAAGATTACACACATATTAAAGAGATTTTAAAGCGTGAGCCAAATCTTGTTGAGTTGGGTATATTTTCTGCAATGTGGAGTGAGCATTGTTCTTATAAATCTTCAAAAGTTCATTTAAAAGGTTTTCCTACAAAAGCACCATGGGTTATTCAAGGTCCAGGCGAAAATGCTGGTGTAATTGATATTGGTGATGGTTACGCTGCTGTATTTAAGATGGAATCTCACAATCATCCAAGTTTTATTGAGCCTTATCAAGGTGCAGCTACTGGTGTTGGTGGAATTATGCGTGATGTATTTACTATGGGTGCTCGTCCTGTTGCTTCACTTAACTCTTTAAGATT
>JAFLJV010000051.1 GCA_022712845.1 Sulfurimonas sp.
TGCTTCAATGGGATTTAAAGAGGGTTGTCGTAAAGCAAGACCTTCTATTTTAGAGCCAATGATGAAAGTTGAAGTTGAAGTTCCTGAAGATTATATGGGTGATGTTATTGGTGACCTTAACCGTCGTCGTGGTCAAGTTAATAATATGGGTGACCGTTCAGGTAATAAAATTATCGATGCATTTGTTCCACTTGCTGAAATGTTTGGTTACTCAACTGACCTTCGTTCAGCAACTCAAGGTAGAGCTACTTACTCTATGGAGTTTGATCATTATGAAGAAGTTCCAAGAAATGTATCTGAAGAGATCCAAAAAAAGAGAAACGGCTAAGCCAATTTTCGTAATACTTCCTTTTTTGGAAGTATCTACTTTTTTTTATTACTATTTTTTGTTAAACTATAGATATCTATCTTTATTTTATAAATCATATAAAGTATGTTTTATAAAATAAAAGAACAGGTGCATTATGAAAAAATTACTATTTTCATCTATTTTTGTAATACAAATATTTGCTCAAACTCCTGATGTATATTCTACTCTTGGAAATGAAATATTTAGTAATATTAAAAAAATTGAGAACTTAAAAACAATACCTGAATTTAAAAATTATGAAAATAAAATAAATAAATATATTCAGGATGTAAAAGAGATAAAACAAGATGGTTTTTTAGTTAGATCACAAGAAAATAATATTAGTAAAGAAGCGTACTTAAATAGATTAAGAAAATTATCAATTATGAATGATAATTTTTTAAAATATGTAGAAAGTAGTTTTAAAAACTCAATTCAAAATAAAAATAATGAACTATTTTTATCAATGATTGATTCAGGGCTTCTTGATACAGCTGAATATAAAGAAGAAATTCTTGATTATTATTCAAAACACTCCCAAGAGATGGAACCATCAGAGATTATTAAAACTTTTTTAAATGAAAAAAAAGAGAAACAAAAAATTATTCAAGAGCGTATAAAAGTGATAAAAACTTCTAAAAAAGATATAGAAGCAGCAAGAATAAAAAGAATTCGTCAAAGAGATAAAGAGAAAGAAGAAGCTGTAATAAAGCTACTTGATGAAGAAGTTACACAAAAGAAAAAAGATATTAGAGAAAATCAAAAAAAAGAACTTTCCCAAGATTAGAACCAATCATACTTTTCATCTAAATTTGGGTTTCCATTTAAAGTGAGATATGGTTTATAATGAGATTTGTATGACAAAGATGGACAATCTTTTACATAATATCCTAAATATATCCATTTTTTTTGAGAATTTTTAGCGAGTGTAATTTGATTATACAGAGATAATTTTCCAAGTGAGTATGCTGAAAAATCAGGATCATAATAGAAGTAAATAGATGATATCCCATCATCAAGTATATCAATTAAGTCAACCCCAATTAATTTATCTTCTATGTAATATAAAATTTCATAACCAAAATCATTATGTGCATCTACAAAAGAATTATAATATCCTTGAGCAGTAGTAGGATGATGTTCCCAACCTTTTTTATTTTTCATAAATAGATGATATTTTTCAAAAAGTTCTAGGTGAGTTTTGCTAAGAGATGGTTTTTGAATATAGCTTGTTATGCAGGCAGCTTTTTTTATAACTCTTTTTTGTGATGAAGAAAATTTGAAATTATTTATATCTATTTTTATACTTTTACATTCATCACATGAGGTACATATAGGTCTAAAATACATTTTACCAAATCTTCTATATCCACGCTCTATTAACTCTTGACATTGAATTGTAGAGCAGTTGTCAACCATTTTATAGTGTGTTGTTTGCTGTTTGTCGTCTAAATAGGAACATTTATCATTTGTAAGAAATTCTTTAAGTATATTCATATCCTAAGTTTGACATAATTTGTATTAGAAAAGGCATATATGAAAGAAATTTTTATTAAGTATAAAGTAGTTATATTAAGAACATTGGGTGTATTAATGCTTGTTGTTGGTTTTGCAGTACATTTTTGGGCAACACCAAAAGAAGGGCTTACTAAAAATGAGATGGCAACTATAAATGCACAAAGAATGGAATCACATGCCATGAGAGGTAGCGGAGAAGTAGTAAAAAAATCTAAATCTAGTAGTGCAAAAATTATGCAAGAGTTAAAAAATAAACAAAAAAAACAGATGGAATATTTGACTATAATTGTTATGATACTAGGGCTTGGATCTCTGGGGTATAGTTTTATAAAGCCTAAGAGTTAAATATTGCTTTTGTTGTTAGCAATAAGTACTCCCTCTATCATTTTACTAATATCTCCATCTAATATGCCTGATACATTTGAGTAAGCTTCATTACTTCTAGTATCTTTTACCTGTTGATATGGTTGCATGACATAAGAGCGAATTTGATGTCCCCAGCCTATCTCACTTTTGGCAACACCAGCAAGTTCTGCTTTTTGAGCTTCAAGTTCTAGCTCATACAAACGAGATTTTAACATCTTCATAGCTGTAGCTCTATTCTTATGTTGACTTCTGTCGTTTTGGCATTGAACTATTACATTTGTCTTTATATGCGTTATGCGAATAGCTGATTCAGTTTTATTTACATGTTGTCCACCAGCACCACTAGCACGATATGTATCAACACGAATATCTCTATCTTCAATCTCTATATTGATGTTATCATCAACCTCTGGTGAAACCATAACAGAACTAAAAGAGGTGTGTCTTTTTGCATTTGAATCAAACGGAGAGATACGAACAAGTCTATGGATACCATTTTCAACTTTTAAATATCCATAAGCATTTTCGCCTTTTATTAGAATTGAAACATCTTTGATTCCTGCTTCATCTCCAACTTGATAATCAAGAACTTCAACTTTATAACCTTGTCTCTCAGCAAAGCGTTTATACATGCGAAGTAGCATCTCTGCCCAGTCTTGAGATTCTGTTCCACCAGCACCAGGATGGATAGATAAAATTGCATTATTTGAATCCATCTCCTCACTTAAAAGTACTTCTATCTCCATATCTAAAATCTGTTGTTCTAATTCACTTGCCGCGTCAAAACACTCACTTATAGACCCTTCATCATTTTCTTCTTTTGCCATATCATAAAGCTCTTTAGCATCATCTATAGCATTTTTTGCAATGAAATATTTATCTAATTTTCTTTGATGCTGAGTTTTTTCTTTTTGAATAGTTGCGGCATGTTTCGCATCATTCCAAAATTCCTGTTCGTTTTCTAATTTATCAATTTCATCTAATTTAGATTGGAGTTTATCAGGCTCAACAACACCTGTAATATTATTCATTTTAATTGTTATGTTTTTTAATAGTTCTGTATATTCATAGTTATCCATATCATCCCTAGCTGGGTCATTCTGAACTTGATTCAGAATCTAGCTTATTTTTTGAAATTAGACTCCCAGTCAAGCTGAGAGTGACGAAGTCTATTGTATAATTGCGATTATATAAAAATGAGGCTTAAAATGAAGATTATCTCTAACCCTTTAGAGTTAAAAGAGTATTTAAAAAATAAAAATCTATCAATTGGGTTTGTCCCTACTATGGGTGCTTTACATGATGGTCATATCTCTTTAATTAAAAAAGCTAAAAAACAAAATGATTTGCTTGTAGTTTCTATATTTTTAAACCCTATGCAATTTTCTAAAAATGAAGATTTAAATAAATATCCTAAAAAAGATGAAGCTGATAAACATATATGTAAATTGAGTGGAGTAGATGTTTTATTTTTTCCACAAATTAAAGATATTTATGGTGATGATGAAGTTAGTTTAAGTGCTCCAAATGTTAGAGGTTATGTACTTGAAGGCTCAACTCGTCCATCTCACTTTAATGGTGTTTTAACTGTAGTGATGAAGCTTTTAAATATAGTAAGTCCTACAAAAGCTTATTTTGGTAAAAAAGATGCACAGCAATTAAACATTATATCTCTAATGGTAAAACAATTATTTATGAGTGTAGAGATAGTTGCAGTTGATACTGTAAGAGAAAGTAATGGACTAGCTCTTAGTAGTAGAAATTGTTATCTTTCAACACAAGAGCGACAGGATGCTCTTAAAATTTCTGCATCACTTCATAGTGCTGGAATAATGGTTAGTAAAAATATTTTAAATTCTCATAAGATAACTAAAAAAATGAAAGAAGTTTTATCTCCATTAGAGATTTTTTATGTTGAAATTTTAAATCGTGATTTTGAACAACTCTCACAAGTTGAAGTTGGAAATACAATTATTTTAGTTGAAGTAAAAGTTGGAGATACAAGGCTTTTAGATAATATCTGGTTGTAAAGTACTTATTTGAACGTAAAATAAGCAAAGCTCATTTTACTACGCTAGCCGCTTCTAAAGAAACATTTTGCTCTGCAAAAGCGATTCTCTTGTTTTGGCACTAAAGCTTGGCTTATAATAGCCAAGAGGGTTATTGGGTTGGTACCAAGTAACCTTCTTCAACCATAATATCAACAACTTTTTTAAATACGGGTACTGATGTTTGAGCTGCAAATTGACTTTTCTTTGGTTTAATTACAACTGCACCAATTGTATATCCATTTTTTTTATCATTTACAAAACCTATAAATGCGGTGTTGTATTTATTGACATATTTACCTCTCTCAACAATATGAGCAGTACCTGTTTTCCCACCAATCTCTAAACCTTCTGTTTTAGCTTTTATTCCTGTTCCTTGATTAACAGTTTTGATAAGAATTTTTTTTACCCTTTGAGCTGTTGAGCTTTTTATAACTTGAACATATTCACTCTCAGGAAGAAGAGTAGAAATATTTTTCTCATCTATAAAACTTTTTACAATTTTTGGATTTACAATTTCCCCATTATTGTTAAAAGCACTATAAGCTTTTATAAGTTGCATAAGATTCGCTCTCATACCATATCCATAAGAACAAGTTGCTTTATATATTTCATTATTTAATCTTTGTGCATGGGGAATTGATCCAACTCTTTCATAAATAAGATCAGGTGTAGATATTTTTGAGAAACCAAATTTTTTAAGACCATTATGAAACTCAGGACCTGATAGTTTTTGTGCAAGTTGAGCAATCCCAATATTTGAAGAGTGAACTATAGCATTCTCAGCAGATAGCCAATCAAAAGGATGTTCATCTGTAATAGTTTTTTTACCAATTTTGTAACGACCATTATGCCCATTAACTAAATCATAGGGGTTAACAAGACCTTTGTCCAGTAAAAGAGCAAATGTAATTGTTTTGATAACACTACCAGGCTCAAAACTATACTCTATCATTGAACTATTAAGAGATGGGTAATCACTCTTTTTTATATCTTTTGGCAGATATCTATTTGAGCTAGCCATACTAAGGACTTCCCCACTTACAGAATCCATTATAGCAATCATAACCTCAGATGCCCTTAGCTCTTTTTTCATATCATCGAGCATTTTTTCTATTCGAATTTGTAATGAAATGGGGATAGTAAGCTTTATATCAAGACCATTGATATTTCTTTTTGTAAAACTATCTTTATTTAAAATTATATAACTGTTAACATCTCTTGGACCTTGACTTATCTCATCTTGTTTTGCTTGAAGTTCATGCTCAAATCTTTTTTCTAAACCTTTTACCCCTTTTATATAAGTGTAACCATCTTTTTCAAATTTACGTGGATAACCTATGATAGGGGTCAATAGTTTTCCATAAGCGTACTCTCTACTCTCTCCACTTTCAATAATACTAAGACCATGCAGAGTTAATTTTCCTGTTCTTTTATTTTTTCTCTCTACAAATACTTTAAATTTTTTTAATTCATATGATAAGCTTTTTAAGTACTGAGCCTGTTTTTGAGGTATGTTATATGAAAGTACAACAACACCTTTTTTCTTAGATAGCTTTTTTTTGATTTTCTTAGAATCTATCCCAGAGTAGATACTAAATAACTCTATAAACAACTCTTTTTTTTGTGGGTCTATATAGTGAGTATTTACCACTGCTTTATACAGTTTTTTTGTAGTAGCAATATGAAAGCCATCAGCACTTATAATAAAACCACGAGATGCTTTTGAACTCTCTTTTGTGTATAGTGATGGAAGATGGCGAGGTTTAAGAGTAATTAAAAGCATAACACTTAAAAATATTAAAAAGCCCAAAGTTATTGTGCTATAAAGAAGAAATATTTTTTTGCTTTTATTTTGATTTTTCATTAAAACTTTTTTAGTGGATTATAACATTTTAAATTGTCGTCATCCTCAGCTTGTCTGGGGATCTAACCTGAATTACATAATAAACTAGACCCTAAATCAAGTTTAGGGTGACGGAGGGATTAATTATAATTGTGTTCTACCTAGCTCTTTATAAGCATTTAGTGCTTTGTTTCTGATTTCAAGCATTAGTTTCATACTTGTTTCTGCTTTTCCAATTGCAAGTGCCGCTTGGTGTAAGTCTTTAACTTGACCAGTTGCCATGTCTGCAACAGCTACTTCACTTTTTTCTTGAATTTTATTTACTTCAGCAACAGCAGATTTTAGATGTTTTGCAAAAGCTTCACCACCAGCTTCAACTTTACCTTTTTGCTTTAAAAATTCTGCTGTAGAAGTTCCAGATAAACCATCTATTTTTCCAAATTCACTCATTTGATTCCCTTCCAAAATTTACTGTAACAATGATATAGCACTATTTGCCATACTTTTTGAGCTCTCAAAAGCAGCTACATTTGCTTGATAACTTCTAGTAGCTTCTACTAAATCGGCCATTTCGATAACAGGATTAATATTTGGATACGCAACATATCCATTTGTGTCAGCATCTGGATGTGCTGGATCATATTTCATTTTTGGTTCTCTGTCATCTCTTGAGATTTTATCAACCACTACACTCATTATAGCAGGATTTACTTTTTTACCAAAAGCACCTTCATTGAGAGGGTCTTCAAATTTAGCACCTTGAGTCATAGAATTAATCGCTTTATTAAACTGTTGATTAAAGTCAATCGCTTTAAAAACAACCTGTTTTCTTCTATATGGACCACCCTCTTCAGTTCTAGTTGTTTGTGCATTTGCTATGTTTTGAGAGATAATATTTACACGGGTTCTTTGAGCCGATAAACCATAACCGCTGATATCAAAACTATTTAAAAAATTACTCATTTGCACAACCTATTATGAAAACACTTATCAAAACTATTTAAAAAATTGCTCATCATAAAACCTTTAGTTTACTTTTTGTGATGCTTCAATCACACTCTTAAAAATTCTTGCAGATTTTTTAGCTGTACCAATTACAGCTTCAAACATAAGAGCATTTTTACTCATCTCTGTTGTCTCAACATCTAAATCAACACTATTTCCATCATTTCTTGCCATATGTCCATCTCGAAAATAAATGGTTGGTTTAAATGAACTTTTTTCATCTTCAAATGCAATATGAGAGCTATTTGTTTGAGCAAGTTCAAGTTTTGGAGTGTTTTTTTCTAAAATTTTATTTTTTTCATATACAAGAGCTTCTTCAAATCTTATATCTCTTGGTCTATAAAAAGGGGTGTCTGCATTAGCTATATTTGATGATATCATATCTTGACGCATAGCCCTGTAGTCCATGGCTTTAGCGAGTAAAGAATGTGTTGCAGATATTTGTATACTCATCAAATACTCCTTAATTTCATTGATTATAAGCAATTTTAGTTCCATAAATTCTACTATATATAGTTAAGCAACCTTTAAAGGATATTGCTCCATAATGGTTATTAAGGTTACTAGAGTAGCCCAAATATTTTATATTTCAAGGAGTCTCTTATGAAAAGAGCTGGTTTTACTATGATCGAATTGATCTTTGTTATCGTTATTTTAGGTATTTTAGCGGCTGTCGCTATTCCAAAACTTGCTGCAACTCGTACGGATGCAGAAATTGCAAAAATGGCCACTAATGCGGCTACTATAATTAGTGATTATGGTTCAGCTTTTACAGCTAGAGGAAATTTGGTTACTGGTACTCTTTGGGGAGACATAACAAATACTCCTACTTCTACGGATACTTCAGGAGCTACAGCTACCTCAGCTACAGACACACTAGGAACTACTGTTTACTTAAGTGATGGAACGGCTGCTTGTGTTACTCTTGTACCAAGTGCAGATGGTAATACTTCTACAGTTTTTAGTAATTTAACTGTTTCAACAACTACTACAACCCCAATTTGTACAGCGGTTGCAGCAAAAGTGCTTAACCTTACTAAACTACATGAATTCGGTGGAACAGGAGTACAATAAATTTTTTCTCGTTCCCAAGTTTTGCTTGGGAATGCATATATTTTCTCTTTCATTTTAAAATAAATCAAAAACTTCAAAATTAAATAATCTAAAAAATGTTATTATAAGTATAATAATTACTATTTTAAGGAATTTCCTATGCAAAAATCAAAAAATGCTTTTACAATGATAGAGATGGTTTTTGTCATAGTAGTTCTAGGTATTTTAGCAGCTGTTGCTATCCCAAGACTTGCAGCAACAAGAACTGATGCTCATATTACAAAAGGTCGTGCAGATATTGGTTCTATTCGTTCTGCTATAGTTACTGAAAGGCAAGCTAGGCTTATAACAGGAGTTTCAACATATATACTTCCTACAGACATGGATACTGGAGGATTATTTAATGGTGTTTTGACATATCCTATAGCTGCAGGAACAGGAAATGGTGATTGGGCAGCAGTTGCTGCTGATGTAAATACAAGTACATATAATTACAGAATAAATGGAACCCCTACACTTTTTACATATACAAGAGATGGTGGTATTTTTGATTGTACACAAGGTGCTGGTAATGATTGTGATACTCTTACTGATTAATTAACTAATTGCACTACTATAATATCTCACTTTTAAACTCTCCACTTGAACTATTTACTTATAGTAGTTTAAGTGAGGTAGATATTGGTACAAAAGTTAGTTTAAAAGTTAGAAATAGATTGTCAAGTGGTGTAGTTATTTCTAAAACTAAAAAACCTGATTTTAAAACTAATGAAATTTTAGAAGTTTATGATTTTAAATATTCTGCAAAACAAATGGAGTTGGCTCAGTTTATCTCAACTTATTATATCTGTTCTTTAGGTGAAGCTCTGGGGTTGATGATGCCTTTTTCGTGTGAGATCCTGAATCAAGTTCAGGATGACGATGTCCAAGTTCAGGATGACAATGTCCAAGTTCAGGATGACAATGTCCAAGTTCAGGATGACAATGTCCAAGTTCAGGGCGATGATGGTATAGCTCGTCATTCTGAACTTGATTCAGAATCTAGCTTAAAACTCTCAACCAAACAAACTCAAGCACTTAAATTTTTAAAAAACCATAAAGTCTCACTTCTTTTTGGAGATACAGGTAGTGGTAAAACAGAGATATATATGCAGTACTTTTGTGATATGTTACAAGAAAATAAACGCTCTATTTTTCTTATGCCTGAAATATCTCTAACTCCACAAATGTCTCAAAGGTTAGAGCAACACTTTGGTGAGAGTGTTGTTATGTGGCACTCAAAACTTACCCCAAAACAAAAAAAACAAGCTTTAGAAAAAATATATAGTGGAGAGGCTAAAATTATAGCTGGACCCCGCTCAGCTTTGTTTTTACCCATAAAAGACTTAGGTTTAATAGTTGTAGATGAAGAGCATGATGATAGTTATAAATCATCTTCAAGACCTCGTTATAATGCTAGAGATATAGCTATTTATATGGGGAAACTTTATGATGTGCCAGTAGTTCTTGGAAGTGCAACACCCTCACTTAGCTCCTATACAAAATTTCCATATATTAGATTAAAGGGTGGTTACTTTAGCTCAAAAAAAGAGTTTATTTATGAAAAAAGTGTTGAGAATTTAACACATTTAATATATGAAAATTTAAATGATATTGTAAGCTCAAAGGAACAAGCTATAGTTTTTCTTCCAACTCGTGCAAATTTTAAATATCTTATTTGTGGAGATTGTGGACATACATATGAGTGTGAGTTTTGTAGTGTTGGTATGAGTATCCATCAAAAGAGTAGAGCGATAAAATGTCACTACTGTAACTTCGCTCAAGCTATTCCTCAAACTTGTTGTGAGTGTGGAAGTAATCATTTAACAAGTTCTAGGCTTGGAACAGCAGAAGCTGTACAAAACATACAAAGTGAGCTTAAAGATGCAAATATTGAGCAGTTTGATAGAGATGTTATAACTACGGCAAATAAACTAAAAAAAGCTCTTAAGAGGTTTAATGATAGAGAGATTGATATACTTGTAGGAACTCAAATGTTAAGCAAGGGGCATGATTATCATGGAGTTACACTTGGGGTAGTTATGGGTATGGACAATATGTTAAACATGAGTGATTATCGCTCTCGTGAAAAAGCCCTCTCCTCACTTATTCAAGTTTCAGGTAGAAGTGGACGAAAACAAAATGCAAAAGTTTTAGTTCAAACATTTAACGAAGAGTTTTTTAAAACTTATGTAGAAAATTATGAAGAGTTTTTAAATGAAGAAAAAGAGTATAGAAAAGAGTTATATCCTCCATATAAAAAACTTTGTCGCATACTTTTTTCACATAAAAATGGTTTAAAAGCTCAAGATTCTATGAATGAGATGCAAAAAAAATTATTACAAATTTCAGGTTTGAAGATTGAGATAGTTGGTTTTGGTAAGTGTGCTATTGAGAGAGTTGCAAATAAGTATAGGTTTGAGATACTTCTAAGAAGTGATAAGAGTACTGATATTATTAAGGCTATATCTATGTGTAAAGTTCCTTTAGCTGAAGTAGATATGGATCCTATAGATTTTGGATAAAATTCACAGTAAATCAAAACTAAGTTTTATACTCAGTCATACTCAGTCATACTCAGTCATACTCAGTCATTCTCAGTCATTCTCAGTCATTCTCAGTCATTCTCAGTCATTCTCAGCTTGACTGGGAATCTAAACCAATAATTATATAAAAAACTAGACC
>JAFLJV010000052.1 GCA_022712845.1 Sulfurimonas sp.
GAGATAGCAAGACTCACAGCTGGACTTGCTGGTGCAGATTTGGCAAATATTATCAATGAAGCAGCACTTTTAGCTGGTAGAAAAAGTCAAAAAACTGTAAAACAGAGTGATTTATTTGAATCAGTTGAAAGAGCGATAGCAGGACTTGCTAAAAAATCTCGCCGTATAAACCCTAAAGAGAAAAAGATTGTTGCATATCATGAGAGTGGACATGCTCTTTTAGCTGAAACAACAAAAGGAGCTAAAAAAGTTTCTAAAGTATCTATTGTAACTCGTGGTTTAGCTGCTCTTGGGTATACTCTAAACACACCTGAAGAAAATAGATTTATGATGCAAAAGCATGAAATGTGGGCAGAAGTTGATGTTTTACTTGGTGGTCGTGCTGCTGAAGAAGTTTTTATTGGTGAAATTTCAACTGGTGCTGGAAATGATTTAGAGCGTGCAACAGATATTATAAAATCTATGGTTCAAACTTATGGAATGAGTGATGTAGCTGGTCTTATGGTATTAGAGAAAAGTAGACAATCATTTATTGGTGGTACAATGCAAGCTACTCGTGAGTATAGTGATAAGATGGCTGAAAATATGGATGAGTATATAAAATCATCACTTCAAGATAGATACAGTGCTGTATTAGCAAGACTTCAAGAGTATAGTGAAGCTATAGAAAATATAGTAAAACTACTTTATAAAAAAGAAAATATAACTGGTGAAGAGGTTAGAGAAATTATTACTAATTTTGAAACAGAGAATAATATTGACACAAAAGTAGATGTAGCTGTTAATGATATAGAAGAAGAACTTAAAGTTGATGCTAAAATGGCTGGAGAAACAGAAAATAAAAATAGTTCTAATGAAGAAAATATAAAGCCCGAAGATGAAAAATAATCTACTAGCAATTACTAAAGAGGGATGGAGCTATATAATTTGCTCAACTCTACTTTTTGTAGTTTTTGCTATTTTAGATTGTGGTTATTTACAATTTTTTACTTTTTTATCAATTTTGTTTTTTTTATTTGTATTTAGAAACCCTCAAAGATTACAACAATATTATCAAGATAATAGTGTAACAAGTCCAGTAGATGGGGTTATAACATCTATAAAAGAGTTAAAAAATAATAATTATTTATATAAAATAGAGATAAATAGTAGCTACGGAGATGTTTCTTTATTAAGAGTACCTTTTAATTCATCAATAAAATGTTTAGTAAAACAAAATGGTGCAAGATTATCTATGTATAGTTCATTGTCAAAAAGTATTAATGAAAATGTAGAACTTATATTTATAGATGAAAAATTCAATAAACTAAAAATTTTACATAGATTAAAACAGAGTTTTATGGGTTTAGATATTAAGCCAATAACTTTTGAAAATATAAAACAAGGTTCCAAGTATGGTGTGATGCTTAATGGAACTACAACTCTTTATTTACCAAAAAACTTCAGATTAAATGTAGATACAGGTAGTGAAGTAATTGCATCTGAGAGTTTAATTGGGTATTTTACTAAAGTTATAAATTAGTAGATTGATTTTTTTGAAATAATAATTTATCCAAATCTATATCAAAATTAAAATATTCAGAACTAAAATTATTTTTATTTACTCTTGAGAATTGAATAGTAGCTCCTTTATTATTTTTACTCTCTAAATATAAAAGACCAAGAGCATATCTACTTTCTAAAAAGTTAGGATTTTTTAGTTTTGAGAGTTCTAATAAAGCGATAGCATTTGCATGATGGTTAGATGCAGTAGATGCTACAGCTCCTAAAAATAGCGTATTGGCATCTCTCACTTTAAGATTATCAATCAAGTTATTATAAAGTGTATAAGATTCTTCAAAATCTCCACTGTATAGTGATACTAAGGCTAAAGCACTTACAAGCTCATGAGTTTGTTTATTTGTTGTTTCAAGCACATCTTTTAATTGTTTTTTTAAGAAAAAAAGCTTTCCAATAATTAAATTTTGTTGGGTGTAGAGATGTCTGGTGATATGTGCACCATAATATAAATCATTAAAATGAAATTTTTGTATTTTTAAATAGTTCATAACTTTATTTGCATATTTTTTTGGAGGTAAATCATTAAAGTTAGAATCTATATACATTAAATGTGGCAATATCTCATCTGGAATTAACTTAGTGAGTTTTTTGCTAGATTCTTTTGCTATATCAATATTATTTTGTTGTATAGCTATAATAGTACTTATAGCTAAGTATAATGGTTTTTCTTTATATTTATGATCTAACCAATCGGAAGTCGCAATTATATTGTCTTGAGAAATAAATAAAAGAGTTTTATATAAATCAATTTTTTCATCAAATGTTTCATTGTTTATAGAATCTTTGATAATAAATAAAAGTTTAGAGTTTTCTTTATTAATTAATTGAGAAGTCATAATTGCATATACACCAGATAAATAATTTTTTGCATCAAGATTATAAGATCTTAAAAAGTATTTATGTGCATCAGGCATATTTCCCATTTGAGCATATGTTAAGGCAAGGTTGTAGTGTAAAACAGAATGTTTGGGTTGTATTTTTATTAATTTTTTAAGCATAGTATTTGCTTCTCTTGTTTTAAAAAGAAGAGCTTTTTTAATAGCTTTTACGATTCCCGCATTTACATTTGATGATAAATCACTTTTTTTCAAATATGCTTGTGCAGAATTAACATTATCTATAAAAATATTTGCATTCCCTTTACGTATATAATTTATAGTTTGATTAGCATTAAATATTTTATATGGGGAAAAATAAAATATTTTTTGATAATTTATCATTTTATTATTTATCATCAATTTTCTATAATTTTTTTGAGCTTTATTTGAATCAAACAAAGATTCTTTTAGTTTTACTTTTACTGGGTATGATAAATAAACTTCTTCACCAAACATATCTGTTGCATTTTCAATCTCTTTAGCAGCTTGTGTTATTTGACCAGCTTTTAAATTTATATATCCTAAGGCAATTTGAGATTTAACTGGAAATAAATTTTTCTTAATAGAACTTTGAAAATACTCTTTTGCTAAAGTTAAATCACCAATTCTTGCATATAAAAGAGCTAAACTAAAGTCATCTACAAATTTTTGATTCTCTTCCATACTTTCAATGGCATCATAGTTATTATCAAATAAAGCATTTATTTTTGCACTTAAATTATTTTGAATTTTTATATATTCTGACGTAGTAGGATTATTTAGGGCACTTAAAGCCTCTAAATAATTTTTATTGTAATAGCTAATTAATGAATAATAATATGAATATAAAGATGATTGTCTCTCTTGTGGTAAATAAGCATATGCTAAATCAATATAATATCTAAAACTTTTTTTATCTTTTAAGTATAAAGAACAAACAGCTGCATTTATAGCACTAACACACCTTTTTTCATTGTTATGTATAGCTTTTTTAAATGCTTCCAAGGCATTTTTGTATTGTTTATCTTTTAGTTGAGCTACACCAAGGTTATAAGAGGAAACAGACTTACTGTAATTGGCAATTTTTTCATAAAGTGATAAGGCTTCATTTTTTGAACCAGTTGAATATAAATAATCTGCTTTAGCAATTAAATTTTCAATATTACTTAATTTTGTAGGTTGTATATATTGATTTTGTAGTTTGTCTTCAATAGATGAAGTATCATATATCATAGGGGGAGTTGATTTAAAAAAAGATAATATAACAATGATTATAATTGTTATTGTAGCTACCCCTATAATAATGAGAGGCTTTTTATTATGCGAAGGTTTTTTTTCTAATGTTGAATTTTCGTGAGTATTATCATATGCAGCATCACTGTCTTCTATAATAATTATCTCTTCTTCTAATTCATTGGCCATTATTTACCTTATTATATTTAGCTTAAATAAGCAAAAAAAGTACCAAATTTTATAAATAAAAATTATAAATAAAAATTATATCTTATAAAAAGCTTAAGTATAATTATAATTAATACTAAATAGTGAATATTTAAGTTTATTGGTACTATAATACTAACTTCAAAACAAAGGGAATAGAATGAAAAAAATTGTTATGTCTATTGTTGCTTTAACTGCAACTACAGCTTTAATGGCTGGTGTAAATGCTGGAGCGTGTACTGGCTGTCATGGAGCGGACTGGAGTAAAATTGCTCTTGGTAAATCTAAAAATGTTGCTGTAATGACTCATGCAGATATCGCTGCCGCACTTAAGGGTTATAAAGCTGGTACTTATGGTGGAGCGATGAAAGGTCTTATGAAAGGTCAAGTTGCTAAATATTCTGATGCTGATTTAGATGCTTTTGCACAAACAATAGGTAAATAATTTCACTTGAATTGCCTTTTGGCAATTCAAACTCTTTACTCTTCTTTAAAATCTCATCTTTTATTATTAAGTCTTAAAGCTTTATATGTCATCTATATTTAAGAAATATTATTATATTATGTACACAATATAATAAATCGCCCTAATATAGGGATTTGTTACCAATAAGATATAATAAATATTAATACATTTTTAATGGAATGTATTTTAGAGGTATAATTATGTGTACAATACTAGTGAAAACAAAATCACTAATCTTAGTTGTTAAGAGTAAATTGTAAGTATGCGATATTTTAATAATAACTACAATAATAAGCTTTGCAATACACGGCTGTTTCATGCTAAAAGGTTACAAAGTTTTTTAATATCTCCTCCAATCATACGAATAGCTTGAGGAA
>JAFLJV010000053.1 GCA_022712845.1 Sulfurimonas sp.
AATATTTAACATGTTAAAAAGTATAATATACTGATAAACAATTTTTTTAAATAAAATATGATTTTAAAAAAATTTTAATTTTAATTCGAAAATTGATTAAAACAAATTTGTTTTACACATGTTTATAGTGTTTTTTGAGCCTTTACATCTTTAGTATGGTTGCTTATTTATTAATTACAATAAGTTACCTTTGACGTTTATTTCACCTATGGATAGTTTAATAACCCAAATAGAAGCATTACAACAAATTTCTCAAGAGTTGAATCCTTCTATTGAAGAAAGAGAACATATAAATAAGCATATTCAAGAGTTCGTTAATAATTTTTTAAAAAACATAGAAAGTTACCCAGCTTATGCTCAAGGAAACCCAAATATTGAGAAGTTATCAATTAAAAAAAACAAGAAAGGTTTAAGGGAATTATTAACTGATTTTAACTCAGAAGTTGTTTTAAAAGGAATTAAACCAGCTTCTGGAAAACATTTAGGATATGTGCCTGGAGGTGGAATTTACACAGCAGCTATTGGCGATTTTTTAGCAAGTGTTACTAATGAATATGCAGGAATGTATTATGCTTCACCAGGTGCGGTAACTATAGAAAATGAGTTGATAAATTGGATGAAATCTATTTTCGATTTTCCAAAAAGTGCCGTTGGAAATTTAACTTCGGGTGGTTCAATAGCTAATTTAATTGCGTTAACAGCAGCCAGAGACAAGCATCAAGTTAAAAATGAAAAGATACCCAAAAGTGTTATTTATTTAAGTCCACAAGCACATCATTGCATTCATAAAGCACTTCGAATTATTGGACTGGAAGATATTAAAATTAACACCTTAGAATTAGATGAATTGTCTAAAATTGATACGTTTAAGTTAGAAGATGAAATTCAAAAAGATATAGAGAAAGGATTAAACCCCTTTATGGTAATTGCTACTGCAGGAACCACAGATACAGGAGCAATTGACCCGCTAGAAACAATTGGAAAAATAGCTAAGAATAATAATTTATGGTATCATATTGATGGTGCCTACGGTGGATTTTTTATGTTGTCAGAAACAAAAAAGCACCTTTTTAAAGGAATTGAACTAGCTGATTCTCTAGTTATTGACCCACATAAAGGATTGTTTTTACCCTATGGAATTGGTGCGGTTTTAATTAAAGATAAAGAAGCGGTTTTTCATTCACATCATTATACAGCAGATTACATGCAAGATGCTATTTCAGCAGATATGCAAATTAACCCTTCGGATGTTTCTCCAGAATTAACAAAGCATTTTAGAGGCTTAAGAATGTGGTTACCACTACAAATTCACGGATTAGAACCTTTCAAAGCAAGTTTTGAAGAAAAAATATTACTTACCAAATACTTCAGAAATAGATTAACCGAAATAGGTTTTAAATTAGGCCCTCAACCAGATTTAACTATCAGCTATTTTTGGTATCCTTCAAAAGAAATTGATGAAAACGTATTTAATGAAAAACTAGTGGAGTTTATACATAAAAATGGTGATGTATTTTTAAGCTCTACTAAGATTAATGGAAAGTTTGTGATACGTATAGCAGTACTTTCTATTAGAACCAAAAAAACAACTATTGATACAGCAATATCAATGATTGACAATTGCTTGAAACAAACTAAAGAAGTGTTTTCTAATATTATTTTAGAAAAGAATTAATTATCCTTCAATATCAAATAAATACTCAACAGTAACTTCAAAAAACTGAGCCATTTTTATAGCTAAAGTCACTGAAGGTTTAAATTTATTCTTTTCAATGGCATGAATTGTTTGCCTTGAGACACTCAATTTATCTGCTAACTGTGCTTGGGTTAAATTATGTCTTGCACGTTCTACTTTTATTAAGTTCTTCATAAATCAATTCTTTTTTTAACAAAAAATATGACAAGATAAAACATCAAAAATAGCATTATAAAATAGTCTAATGTTAATTTTAAATCTTTTGAAAAAGCATATAGTAATATAGTTAAACCAAGCCCTATGATAGCTGTTAGCTGAAAAGACTCTAATCGTAATTTATTAATGTAATCATCTTCAACCTTTTCTTTAGACATCATATAAACTAGCAGGCCAATAATACCTAAAATTTCAAAAAGGTGTAGAGTCCTTTCACTAAAATAAGATTTAATTGTTATTAAATTTTCACTAGTATTTGTAATTTGATTTCCATCACTACTATAGGCATTATAACCAGATTTAAACCCTTCATTAAAGTCATCACCAACACCTAAAAATGAAAAAAGAATAAATATAAATAAGCCTAATTTTTTACACCAATTTGGTAATATTTGTATTTTCATAATCTATTATTTTTATACAAAAGTAAATAAAACTTTACATTAAGTATTAAAATATAGAAATAATTTTAAATTAATTTTTTTAGC
>JAFLJV010000054.1 GCA_022712845.1 Sulfurimonas sp.
AAAGGTGAAGCTAAACCACTTAAAATTACTATTGTTAGAGGTGTTATAACAATTGAATCAGTATATGCTAAAACTATTGGTGAAGATATTCAGTATGTTAGGGTCACAAGCTTTGATAAAAAAGTAGTTGATGATGTAGCTGATGCAATTAAAAAAAGAAAAGAAAGTACAAAAGGTATAGTCCTTGATTTAAGAAATAACCCTGGTGGTTTGTTGGATCAAGCTGTAGGACTTGTTGATTTATTTGTTGATGAGGGTGATATAGTTTCTCAAAAAGGTAGAAAAAAATCTGATGATGAAGTTTACACTGCAAAAAGTTCTAATACTGTTACTGATGTACCTTTAGTTGTTTTAGTTAATGGTGGAAGTGCAAGTGCCTCTGAAATTGTAAGTGGTGCTCTTCAAGATCATAGACGTGGAGTTATTATTGGTCAAAATACATTTGGAAAAGGCAGTGTGCAAGTTGTACTTCCTATAACGGACAAAGAAGCTATTAAATTAACAATTGCAAGATATTACCTTCCAAGTGGAAGAACAATTCAAGCAGTAGGTGTTAAACCAGATATTGATGTTCTTCCAGGTGAAGTTAAAACAAATAAAAATGAGTACGCTCTTAAAGAAGCTGATTTGAAAAAACACTTAAAAGAAGAGTTAAAAAAAGTTGATGGAAAAGATGAAGAAGAAGAATTAGAAAAAGATTCAAAAAGTGTTATAACTCAAGAGATGATGAATAAAGATATTCAGCTTAAAGAAGCTGTTGATATTATGAAAGCACTAATAATTGTAAAAGGATAAATAAAATGAAAAAAAGAGAACTACTGTACGAGGGAAAAGCAAAGAAGTTATTTTTAACAGATGATGAAAACTTAGTAATTTCAGAATTTAAAGATGATTTAACAGCGTTTAATGGTGAAAAAAAATCTAGTGAAGCTGGTAAAGGTGCACTAAACAATAAAATTTCAACTGAACTTTTCAAACTTTTAGATTCTAAAGGTATTCAAACTCACTTTGTAAAGATGTTAGATGACAACCACATGCTTCATAAAAAAGCTGATGTAATCTTAATAGAAGTAATTGTACGTAATATTGCAACTGGTAGCCTTACTCGTAACCTTGGTATTAAAGATGGAACCGTTCTTCCTTTCACTTTAGTAGAGTTTGATTATAAAGATGATGACTTAGGTGACCCTAAATTAAATGACCAACATGCACTTATTTTAGAACTGGTAGAACATCAAGATGAGCTAGATAAACTTCGTCGTGTAGCAAGACAAATTAATGATATCTTAAAACCTTACTTTGTAAATATAGGTCTTAACTTAGTTGATTTCAAACTAGAGTTTGGTAAAGATAAAGATGGAAATATTATTTTAATTGATGAGATTTCTCCTGATAATTGTCGTTTTTGGGATATAGAGAGTGGCGAAAAAATGGATAAAGATAGATTTCGTCAAGGGCTAGGCGGTCTTAAAGTTGCCTATGAAGAAGTATTAAATAGAATTTTAGGAAAGTAATAAATGAAAGCAATAGTAAATGTATCACTTAAAGCAGGTGTTTTAGATTCTCAAGGTAAAGCTGTTCACCATGCACTTGATTCTCTTCACTTTGATGGTGTTGATAATGTTCGTGTTGGTAAACAAATAATCTTAAAACTAGATGAGAATGATAAAACAAAAGCTATGGTAGATGTTACTAAGATGTGTGAAGAACTTCTTGCAAACACCGTAATTGAAGATTATGAGATTGAGCTAGTATAATGAAAGTAAGCATACTTCAATTTCCTGGGACTAACTGTGAATATGATACTCAACATGCATTTGAAAAGTTAGGTGCTAAAGCTGAAATAATCTGGCATAAATCTGAACCAATTCCAAGTGACACTAACCTTTTAGTTGTGGCTGGTGGTTTTTCATATGGTGATTACCTTAGAAGTGGTGCTATTGCTAGATTTTCTCCTGTAATGAAAGCAGTTACTGAGTATGCTAATAACGGTAGGAAAATTTTAGGTATTTGTAGTGGTTTTCAAGTTCTTACAGAAGCTGGTTTACTTCCAGGTGCATTAAAAAGAAATGAAAATTTACATTTTATCTCTAAACATCATCACCTTCGTGTTATCAATAATGACAATATATTCTTAGAAAAATTAAATAATGATGATATTTTAAATATTCCTATAGCTCATCATGATGGAAATTATTTTATTGATAAAGATGGTTTAAAAGAGTTAGAGCGAAACAACCAAATTCTTTTAAAATATAGTGATAAAAATGGGGTTACTAAAAATCCTAATGGTAGCATTGATTCTATTGCTGGTATATGTAACAAAGAGAAAAATATTTTTGGTTTAATGCCACATCCAGAACGTGCTATGGAACTTATCCTTGGCTCTGATGATGGAGTTAAAATGTTACAAGGATTCTTAAGAGCGTGAAATGGCTGTTACTAATAGGATTATTTTTATTTTCTTCTCTTGAAGCAGATACTTCAAAAAACAATAATCCAAGTAATGCAAAAACAAATAATCTTCAAAAAGTACTCTACTTAAGTTATGAGGAGTTGCCCTCTAGAGTACTTAAGGGAGAGATATTTAAAATAACAATTAAGTCTCTATCTACAACTAATAATTTTACAGATATAGTTTATGATTTATCAAACTCATATGGGTTAAAATTACTTAATGATTTTCCATCACGCAAAATTGGTGACCGCTACTATTACGAAACATTTTATTTTTTAGTTACATCAAAAAAAGCAAGACTCCCAGATTTCACAGCAACGCTTATAGATTATAATGATAAAGAGTATAAAACAACAACTATAAAAGGTAATAAACTCAACGTCGTAGCACTAAATCCTAAAAGAGAGTTTGCAAATATATTAGCCAATTCCTTTTCATTAATAGATTACAAAACTACAAGTTATGATAACAAACATAATATTATAGTCTTTGTAGCAACTGCGATAAATTGTGATATTGCATCTTTTAAGCTTAGTAATGTCTATAAACAAGGGATTGAATCTATTAATGAATCATACGCTGAATCTAAAATAACTTACTATGCTATAATTGATAAAAAAATGGAAAATCTGTCTTTTTCATACTTTAATGTTGGTAGTAATAAATTTTCACTTATTAATATCCCAATTATTCCTGATGATGATAGTGTAACAACACAAAGTGATTTAAAACCTAAAGATTTATCTCGTGAGAGATTAAAAATGAGTATTGCAGCAACGGTTGCACTTATTAGTTTTATCATGATTTTATGGAGAAAAAAATATTTCTATCTGATTTTTATTATTCTTCCTTTATCATATGTTATATATATTGGAACTCCATCAAAAGATATATGTATTAAAGAAGGAAGTAATATCCATATTCTTCCTGTATTAAATGGTACTATTTTTGAAACTATAGAAATAAGTTATCATCTAAAAAAAGAAGGTGAAGTACAAAACTGGACTAAAGTACAACTAAAAAATAAAAAAATTGGATGGGTAAAAAATGAAGATATTTGCTCATATTAGTTGGTTATATGCAACTATTATAATTTTTATCTCTCTTAGTTTAATGATATTAACATTTAAACTATTCCCTAAACCATATGCAAGAAAATTATCTGCTTGGCTAATTAAAATCAGTATTTTTTTTAGAGTTGATTTAAAAGGCAAAGAAGATTCTAAAGCTCAAATGTTTTTACTAAACCATGAAAGTGATTTAGATATTGCAATTATGGAAACTATTACAAATAAAAATCTTGCATGGGTTGCAAAAAAAGAGTTATTTGATATACCATTTTTTGGTTTAGCCCTAAGGCTTCCTCAAGATATAGCAGTTGAGAGAGAGAGTAAAACTTCACTTATCAAACTTTTAAAAGATACAAAAAAAGTGATTGATGACAACAGAGTAGTTACAATGTTTCCTGAAGGAACTAGATCTGCTAAAGGAAAAATGCTTCCATTTAAAAGTGGTGCAAAAATGGTTGCAGATAAATTTAAACTCAGAGTTCAGCCTGTTGTATTAATACAAACAGCGTCGTATTACAATATCAAAAAACTATACTATAAGCCTGGTAAAATCAAAGTAATATACCTAGACTCATTTATAGCTGATAAAAGTGATAAAGAATGGTTAAATAATTTAAGACAAACAATGCAAAAGGTGTACGACAATGAGTTGGCAAACAATTCTGGTCATAGGTAGCGGTGGCTTTATTGGTGCTGTTCTTCGTGCGTATTTAAATGGTTTAGTCTCTCATAGATTACCTCATGATTTACCATATGGAACTCTTGGAGTAAACCTTATAGGTAGTTTTTTAATGGGAATCTTAATTGCATATTTTATGTATACTACATATTTTTCTTTACAAGCAAAATCTTTTTTATCTACTGGTGTTTTAGGTGCACTTACAACTTATTCTGCTTTTGCAATTGAGAGTTTTTTACTTTTAGAGAGTGGACATATGATGTTAGCTATGGCAAATATTTCACTTAACGCAATTGGTACAATTTTAATGGCAGGTGGCGGATTTTATTTGGCTAAATATCTTATATACAATTAAATAACTTATATCTTATATCATTATTATTTCATCAGCACACCATTTTGCCAACTCTAAATCATGTGTAATTAATAACATTCCTGTACTTTTTAAATGTTTTATAAGCATATTCATAACTTCTAATTGAATTACATTATCAAGAGCTGATGTAGGCTCATCAAGTAAAAGTAACTCTGGTTTCATTAACATTGCTCTTAGAATTGATGCACGTTGGAGCTGACCACCTGATAGCTCATGTGGAAGTTTCAGTAACAAATCATAGTCAAGATTAATACTTTTTAAATAATTATCAAGTCCGTCTAAAGATGCCACATCTTTTATTTGATTTAAGAGAATATAACTTGGGTGAAAAGAGCTATATGGATCTTGAAAAACCTCAGAACAAAAAGAACTTTTAATAGTTCCAGAGATGGGTTTTAAATTTTTTAAAATTAGCTCAAAAAGAGTACTTTTACCTGCTCCACTTGCTCCAACTATAGCTTTTACTTCACCTTTTTTTAAAGAAATAGAAAAATTTTCAAAAAGTAAAACATCCTTAGTATATCCAAAAGATAAATTTTTTACTTCTAAGATATTACTCAATTACTAGCTCTTATTTAGTTCTAAATATAATTTTGTAAGCTCTTTATACAATTTATCAGGTTTTAAATTTTCATTTTCTTGCCATACTCTTTTCATTACAACATTATCTTCTTCACCAGCCCACACTTTAATATATGTGCCATCCTTATAACCATTATCCTGACGAAATTGATTTAAAATATTTTTTCCCACATATAGTTTATAAAGAGATTCTAAATCAAGTCCACTCATAACAACTAAATCAAAAAAATCAAAAATCAACCCTTCTAAATTTAGAGTTTCTTTACTTAATGAGTGAAGCATAATATTTTCCACTTTTGCTATAATTTCCTCTTGTGATGCAAAAAGTTCATTTTTAATATTTATTTTATTAAAGCACTCTAGTTCAGAGATATTTATAGCTAAATCATCAATACCACCTCTTAGTGTTTGTGAATAATTTTCAATTGCTAAACTTATAACAAAGTGCCAAACATCAACAACTTCTATTTGAAGATTATCCCAATCAGCTTCTTGATTAAGACTTTTCCAATGCTTCCATGAAAAGCTATCTATAATCTCTGCACATTCCATATAAATACATCTTTGCCAATTTATCTCTCTACCATTTTTTGTTATACCGTTAGTCCAATCTTCTCCATTTGTAGCATTATTTAATTCTGCTTGAAGTTGTAACATTAATAAAATTTTATCCATCTGATATCCTTGGTATAAGTAACACTCTATTAGTTACTTTTTTCTAT
>JAFLJV010000055.1 GCA_022712845.1 Sulfurimonas sp.
CTAAATTCACTTCTGAATTTATTTCTAAATTTTTCTCTTCTTCTCTTTTTTCTTGAGCCTCTCTTTGAGCTTCTCTTTGTCCTGATTTTACTCTATGGTATCCACCAAATATATAAACCATAAATAATAAAAATAGTATTAACATTATTGTATCAATAACTGGATTCATATGTTCTCCTTAAATGTATTATAGTTTTGTCTAATAGCATCATAAAGCACTATTCCTGTACTTATTGCTAGATTTAAACTTCTTCCATCTTTAGTCATGGGGATTGTGATATTTTGCTCTTTATATCTGTTTAAAATTTCTTCTGGAATTCCTGCTGTCTCACTTCCAAAAAATATAAAGTCATTTTCTTTAAACTCTACATCAAAGTATGGTCTATCTGTTTTAGTCGTTGCAAAATATGCGTTATCTGTGATTTTATTTTTATCAAAAAAATCATCAATAGATTCCCACACATGTAAATCAAGCTTTTCCCAATAATCAAGTCCTGCACGTCTAACAGCTTTTTCATCTATATCAAAAGCAATTGGTTTAATTATATGCAGACTTGCCCCTGCATTTACACATAAACGCCCTATTGCACCTGTGTTATTTGGAATCTGTGGATTTACTAAAACTAAATTAAAAGGCATTAAAAGATTACAGTCTTATTTGCATATACAAAGATTCTATCTTCAAGTGCTAATTTTAAAGCACTTGAGAGAACAATTTTTTCTACATCACGACCAGAGCGTTGCATATCTCTCCATCCATATGCATGATCTACATGAATCACTTCTTGAGCAATAATTGGACCTTCATCAAGGTTGTTATTTACAAAGTGAGATGTAGCTCCAATAATTTTAACACCTCTATCATAAGCTTGTTTATATGGATTTGCCCCTATAAATGCTGGTAGAAAAGAGTGATGAATATTGATTATTTTATCTTCATAGGCTTCAACAAATTTAGGAGTAAGAATTCTCATATATTTAGCTAAAACAATATAATCAATATCTTTGTATTGAGATAAGCATTCTAAGACTCTATTTTCATGCTCTGCTCTATCTAAATCTACATGTGATATTGCTACAAAAGGGATATCAAATTTATTAACAAATGATTCTAAATTATTATAATTTGATATAACACATAAAATATTTGCTTCAAGCTCTCCTGCTTCATGACGAATTAGGATATCTCCAAGTGCATGCATCTCTTTAGTAGCCATTATTATTATGTTTTTCTTTTGAGGTTTAATTACTTCAATATTTGCATTTTGTGGCAAAACTTTAGATAAGGACTCTTTTAAATCTAAATATTCTATATCACCATCAACAACACTTCTCATAAAAAATTTATTGTTTTCACTATCAACAAACTCACTGTTGGAGAGTATGTTTAACTCTTTATTGTAAAACAGAGTAGATATTTTATGAACTAACCCTTTCTCATCATTAGCATCTATAAGTACTCGATACTGAGCCATTAATCTTTCCCTTTTTCAAGCTCTTTAAGTCTTATATCTGTAGTAACAAGAATATACTCTAAAAAATTTAAAGTCATATCAACTTTTGCTTCTATATTTGTATTATTTGGTGCTTGAAAACCTTCAAATAATACAAGCATTCTTTCTCTCATTGATGTTAAAAAGTGAAGTTCACTGTCTATACTTTGCTCATTTTCATTTTTAAGTATAAATTCAGAGGTAAACCCTTCTGTTTGTAATTTTGTTTTAGTTTTTAGTTTTGGTTTATTTGCAATATTTTCTTTGGTAGTTTTTTTTAATTTTTTATTTAAACTTGAATCATTATTAACAGGTTTTATATCTTCCATCTCCGCTAATGTAGAGAGTATTACATCTTTTAATTCCATGATTTTAATAACCACCTTTCAAATTCAATAAATTCAATATCACTATCTAATTTTAAAAAAAAATCTTTCATTTGTGTATTTACATTTAAAATTTTTTTTCTCATCCCTGAGAGTCTTCTTATCGCAATTTTTGCATCATTATTCGAAGGATCTTTTTTTAAAATTTCTTTATAAATCCCTAAAGCTTCTTCTTTTAAGCCCTGAAGTTCATAGATATTTGCTAAAGTTAATGTTTTCATTTCGCTGCATAATTAGCTATTATAGAACCAATTTCACTAGTTGAACAAACCTCTTTAGCATCATACTGAGCTAAATCTTTTGTTCTATAACCTTCTTTTAGTGCTCTTTTAATTGCGTTATCTATCTTTTCAGCCGCACAATTTTCACCAAGAGCATATCTAAGCATCATCGAAGCAGATGCTATAGTAGCAATTGGGTTAGCTATACCTTGACCTGCAATATCAGGGGCAGAACCATGAATAGGCTCATAAACACCTGTTTTTTCACCAACTGACGCAGATGGAAGTAGTCCAATAGAACCACAAAGCATTGATGCTTCATCACTTAAAATATCACCAAAAATATTTCCTGTAAGCATAACATCAAATTGTCTTGGATTTAATATCAACTGCATTGCAGCATTATCAACATACATATGAGATAATTCTACATCTGGATACTGTTTTGAAATCTCAGTTACTACATCACGCCATAGTTGAGATACATCTAAAACATTTGCTTTATCAATTGAGCATACTCTTTTATCTCTTTTTTGTGCTATTTTAAATGCTTGATGTGCAATACGCTCTATCTCCATTTTTGTGTAAACCATAGTGTTCCAGCCCTTGTCTTCAGTACGACCTTTTGGCTCACCAAAGTATATACCACCAATAAGCTCACGAACAACCATAATATCAACACCATTTATAATTTCAGGCTTCAGTGAAGAAGCATTAATTAGCTCATCATAAACGATAGCTGGGCGAAGGTTTGCATAAACACCAAGCTCTTTTCTAAATCTTAAAAGTCCACTTTCTGGTCTTTTTTCACGTGGAAGTGAATCCCATTTTGATCCACCTATAGCACCAAAAAGCACAGCATCACTATTAAGTGAAGTATTTATAGTCTCTTGTGGAAGAGGATTCCCAGTAATATCATAAGCACAACCACCCATGAGAGCCTCTTCATACTCAAAATCAAAATCAAAACATGAAGAAACGGCATCTAAAACTTTTACAGCTTCTTCAATAATTTCAGGACCAATACCATCACCTTTAATAAGTGCAATTTTGTATGTTTTCATTATATATTTCCCTGTGCTTTTATTTCATTTTGTGCAAAATTCATAAGTCCACCTGCATCAATAAGCTCTTGCATAAACTCAGGAATAGGTGTGAAGTTATAAATTTTATTTGTCGTTTTATTTGTAATAGTTCCGTTATTCATATCTACACTTATTTCATCACCCTCACTTATCTCTGCACTCTCTTGAAGTTCAAAAATAGGAAGACCCATATTAAATGCATTTCTATAAAAAATTCTTGCAAATGTTGGAGCGATGATAGCTGCTACACCAGCTGCTTTTAAAGCTATAGGAGCATGTTCTCTTGAGCTTCCGCAACCAAAATTTTCATCTGCTACAATAACATCACCAATACTCATTTTGTTTACAAATTCAGGATCTGCATCTTCCATAACATGTTTAGCAAGCTCTTCTGGCACCGAAGTATTTAAGTATCTAGCTGCTATGATTAAGTCTGTATCGATATCTTTACCAAATCTCCAAACTTTACCATCAATATTTGCTTTTTGCATATAAAATCCTAACTATTGTTTATAACTAACTTTTGCGATTATATCTAAAATATGATTTTAGTTTTATAAAGAGTATTCTCTATCTATTCTCTTGAACTATTTTATAAAATTCATCAATATTATTTAAAAAAACATCGACAATAACAGGGTCAAAATGTTTACCTTTTTCACTAATAATTAGTTCAATAACCTTTTCTTTTGACCAAGCTTCTTTGTAACATCTCTTGCTTGAAAGGGCATCAAAAACATCAACTATAGAAATAATTCTTGCAAATATATGTATCTCATCACCTTTTAATCCATTAGGATATCCACTTCCATCATATTTTTCATGATGTTCATATGTTATATGCATAGCCGCTTTAATTATCTCTCTTTTTGAATGTTTAAGTATTGAAGAACCTAGTTCAACGTGCTTTTTCATCACTTCAAACTCTTCTTTTGTAAGTTTTGCTGGTTTATTTAAGATACTATCAGGAATCCCTATTTTACCAATATCATGAATAGGTGCAGCGATTGTAATAATTCTAATATTTTCATCACTTAATCTAAGTTTTTGTGCTAGTAATTTTGTTGATTTAACAACTCTTATAGTATGATTTTTTGTCTCACTTGAGCGAATTTCTTCTATTTTACCAATTGCAATTAGTATTTCTCTTAGTGTTTCTTCTACCTCTTCATTAAGGTTGAGCAACTCTTTATTTTTATTTTCTAACTCTTCTTGTTTTTTAAGGATATCTTTATTAAATTCATTAATATTTGTAGCAACATCTTCCATCTCATAACTATCATACAGAGAAACATCTATCATGCCATGTTGAGACTGTGCCTTTTTAGCTTGAAATATAAGTTTATGCAAAGGCTTTTTAATATGTTTATCAACTACCTTAAACATATTTGTAATTACAAAAATTGAAAACAATAGTACTGAAAGAGCTAGCATTCCTACATAAACCATAGTTAAATCACGATATGAAGTAGCATCTACTTGCATATCTATTGCACCCAACACCTCTCCATTTTCAACATTATGACAACTCATACAATTAAGTGATCCTTTTGTTGTTGCTATATAAGGGACAATGGCTCTAATTTTTACGGTATCACTAAATTCATTCCAAATAAAAAGTGGTTTTTTTGTTTCAAATACGATTTTTACATCATCTTCAATACTCTTTTCCATAGAATTTCCAAGACCAAATTGATTTATAATATTGTCAGAGCGTATAACTGTAATAGAGTCAACATCATAAGTAGAAGTAATTTCACTAAGAAAATATTCTCTTTTATCCATAATATTAGCTTTCATATGTGATGTAAGACCAGCTTTTACCATATCTGCAATAGCAAACACTTTTTTTTCTACTGTTTCTTGAGCAAAATCTCTAAAATTAATTGCTAAAATTGTACTTAATACAATAGCAAATACAAGAAAAAAACGAATAAGTTTTTTAACAGTGATAGATTTTATACTAGGTTTATTCATAAGAATACTCACATAATGAATTTAATATTATATTCTACACTAAATTATTGAATTTTTTTTCTTTGATTGTATGATACTTGTACGTAATTAGATTGTTTATAAAAAATATTTATGAATTAAAATATCTAACTCATTTTTTAATAAAGACTTAGATTTTAATTGTGTATCTAAATATAGTTTTTCTGATATTTTATTAAATTCATCAAGTATATTTACATCAAAATGTTTTCCCCTATTCTCTTGCAATATTTGCATAGATTTTTTATATGTAAAAGCCTCTTTATATGGTCTTTTAGAAGTTAATGCATCAAAAACATCAATAATACTAAAAATCCGTGCTATCAATGGAATATCACCACCTTTTACACCATTTGGATAGCCACTACCATCATACTTTTCATGATGATATAAAATAATGTCTTTACTTAAAGAAAGCCAATCATTTCCTTTTATGAGTTCTACTCCTTTAACCACATGTGATTGCATAATTGTAAACTCATCTTTATTAAGCTTAGAATTTTTAAGTAATATGATATCTGTTATTCCTATTTTACCAACATCATGTAAAAAAGCACCAATTATTATTTTTTTTATCTCTTCATTATTTAATTTCATCATCTCAGCAAGCTTTATTGAATATAAAGTAACTCTATAATTATGTTCATCAGTATCACTATCTCTTAGTGCTATAGCATTTCCTATAGTATGTATTGCTGTTATATTACTCTTTAAAAGTTCTATCCTATTTTTATTTAACTTTTTATATGCAACATAAATAATTGGAAATATTAATAAACTAAAAAATAATATTGTTAAAATAACTGTTACAATTGTGGCATATATTGTATTTTTAAATCTATTTACTACAGAGGGTTCTATATATGCTATCCCCTCTATATAACCAAGTAATTCATTTGATTTATAAAGTGGATAAAAAATTTGTAAAAAATATTTATCTTCTGCTAATTCAAAAAAGTCAAAACCCATTTTTCCAGTTGTAGGAAAATTATGGGTTATCTTATCATCATGATTTTCTAGTAATTTTACTTCATCTTGAAATTTATCTTGAGTTACTGTAAAACTAAAAAACTCCCCTTGATTATAATCATAAATCTCAATAGTTATAAAACCAAGATCTTTCATAAAATTTTTAACATTATTTTTTATAATCTCTTGAGATGATAATTTCAAATCTTTATTATATTTTTTTAATTCCTTATCTACATTGATCTTAATTTCATTGGCTAAAGAGATATTAAAAGCATATTGTTGATAAAAATAAATTACTACTGAGCTAAGAAATCCAATAACAAACATTGTAAATAAAGCTCTTTGTAAAAAGGCACTAACAATATTCTCACTTGAAAACTTCATAATTAATCTCATTTTACTAATATTTTGATACCATAACTATTATATGCAAAATGAACTAAAGTAATAATTAATAATTTGAAAAAAATACTTGATACTAGATAGTATCAAGTCTAATTTAGGGGTTAGTTATCTTTTAAGATTATTTGTTGTTTGTAGCATTTCATCACTTGTTGTAATGACTTTTGAATTAGAATCATAAGCTCTTTGACCAGTAATTAGATCTGTAAGCTCAACAACAAGCTCCACATTACTAAGCTCAACAAAACCTTGTCTAAGATCACCCAATCCATCTAAACCTGGAGTACCCTCTACAGGTTGACCTGAACTATCAGTTTCAATATATAAATTGTCACCAAGTGAATGAAGACCAGCTGGATTTACATAATTTGTAAGTGTAACTTGTCCAATTTGTGTTGCTTGAGTTTGTCCAGGTTGAATAACTGTAATAGTTCCATCCGTACCAATAGTGATATTTGTAGCATCAGGTGGAATTACAACTTCTGGAACTAATTTATATCCATCACTATTAATCATTGTACCATTCTCATCAATCTTAAAAGCACCATTTCTTGAGTAAACTTCTGTTCCATCTGGTAGTTCAAGCTTAAAGAAACCTCTACCAGTGATAGCTAAGTCAAGTTGATTATCAGTTTGCTTCAAGCTACCTTCTGAGAAAATTTTGTTAATAGCGGTAGGTCTTGTACCAAGTCCTACTTCTATACCTGTTGGACTTTTTGTAACATCACTTGTTGAAGTTCCAGCATATTCCATTACTTTATACATAAGATCAGCAAATTCTGCACGAGATTTTTTAAAACCAATAGTATTTACATTGGCAATATTATTTGCCGTGGTATCAATCTGTGTTTGCATCCCCAACATTCCTGTTGAAGCAGTATATAGTGATTGCATCATAATTTAACTCCTTAAGCTTTCTTAGCTAGTTTGTTTATAGCGTCGTTATTCATATCATCCATCTGTACTTGCATAGCTTTTTGATACATCCCAACTAAACGATTTGTTTCTATCATCTGTGTCATCATTTTTACTGCATTTACATTACTTTTCTCTACAAAGCCCTGTTTTACAGCTCCGCTTTCTTCCAAGCTTACTAACTCTTCTTTAGAGTCATATCTATAAAGATTATTACCCTCTTTTTTTAAAAGAGCTATGTTGTCAGGTTGGACTATAAAAAATTTTGAACCTTGTATAAGTTTTACACTATTTGGTATGTTTGTTGATATTTGACCATTTTTATCAATTTGAACAATACTATCTTCTTGATTTAATTTAATCGAATCTTTTGAAGTAAAATAATCACTTGGAAGTACTTCATAACCTCTTTTTGTTACAAGCCTACCCTCATCATCTTTTGTAAAAGAACCATCTCTTGTTAGTCTCACTCCATCAGGAGTTTTAACTAAGAAAAAAAGTCCTTCACGCGAAAGAGCCATATCTAGTGGATTATTACTTTTTTGTAAAGTACCAAGGGAATGGTTAGTATATGAATCTACAACTTGTGGTGCTTTAGTTATAGTTCTATTTAAAAATTGAGCTGCATTTTTTGTATGATTTTCATTAGGAAGTTCATCTCTAGCTTCTTTATAGAGACGCATAAAATCACCTACAACTAAGTTATCTTCTTTAAATCCCACAGTATTAACATTTGCAAGGTTATTTGCAATAGTATCAAGACGATTGAATTGTGTAACCATTCCAGCCGCTGAACTATAATATCCACTTTGCATATATTCCCTTTATTCGCTTTATTAAAAGAATCAAAGCAAAGTGTGTTCCAACATAACACATTCCAAGAGATAAGAACTCAATACCTGACTTATATTACAGGTAATTAAATATTTTATTAGTTTTTAAAATTTGTCTATATATAGAGCAATATCAAATAAAAAATTATTTGAAAAAATAAAAATAAACAAATTGGAATATTTTTTGCTTGTTAATCCTAGAATTTATGAGGGTTATTAATGAATATATCAACAACAGCACAAATTCAATACACTCAAAGTACAAATAGAGCTTCAGCAAATAAAGAAATAGATGAAAAATATAAAGACAAAGCAATTCCCACTGTTGAAGAATTATTAGGGGAAGATGGTAATGCATTTTTAAACAATCTTTTAGTTGATATACCAGAAGAAGACCAAAATCGTATTAAGTTAGTATTGAGTTTTCAACTGAATATTAAAAGTGAAAGTGTAGTTAATGGAAAACTTCATATAGAAAGAGAGACAGGAGAACTTGATACTCAGTCTATGCTAAATAAGTTAGACTTAATCGTCGCCAAGCGTAGGGATAGAGTTATAGTAGACCCTTTATTCACGGATAAGATGGATTATATTGTTGATTCATTAA
>JAFLJV010000056.1 GCA_022712845.1 Sulfurimonas sp.
AAGCTCAGGAATCAAGTCACTTGGTTTAGTTAGATGAAATGCACCAGCTGCTATAAATAAAATATGATCAGTGTTTATAACTCCATATTTTGTTGTTACACTGCTTCCTTCAACTATCGGCAATAAATCTCTTTGTACCCCTTCTTTAGAAGGATCATTTCTTCCTTGAGATTTGGCACTAACAGCAATTTTATCTATTTCATCAAGAAATATAATCCCTCCATCTTCAGCTCTTTTTAATGCTTCTGTATTAATATTTGTCATATCAAGAAGTTTTGTGCTAGCTTCAACTTTTAAAAGGCTTTTTGCATCTTTAACACTTAACTCTCTTTTATTATCTTCTTTATTCATTTGAGAAAATACTTTAGAGAATGATTCTTGTACTTTAGCCATTTCAGGTGGTAAATTTGTGTCATTAAATTCTACATGTATTTTTTGAATTTCAAGTTCAATAGTTTTATCATCCATCTCTCCAGAGAGAACTCTCTTCTCCATAGCTTCTAAAAGTCTTTGATAATCATCTTTTTTAGATTGGCTAGTACTATCAGGAAGAGGTGGAAGAAGTTTTTCAACTATTTTATTTAAAATATAGTTTTCAATCTTTTCTTTATTTTCATTCTCTTTTTCAGCTTTTACAATAGCAATAGAAGAGACAACTAGGTCTCGAACCATAGATTCAACATCACGACCTACAAAGCCAACTTCTGTATATTTGCTAGCTTCGACTTTGATAAAAGGAACTTTCATCATTTTTGCTAAGCGTCTTGATATTTCAGTTTTACCAACACCAGTAGAACCTATCATTAAGATATTTTTTGGCATCACTTCATCTTGAAGTTCTTGAGATAATTGCATTCTTCTATATCTTGTTCTAAGAGCAAGGGCAATAGTTTTTTTAGCATCATTTTGAGAGATTACATATTTATCAAGATATTCTACTGTCTCTTTAGGTGTTAAGTTCACTTTTTATCCTCATTTAATGTTAAAGTTTTAATATTATGGTTTGTGTATATACATAAGTCAGCTGCTACAGTTAAGCTCTCATGAACTAACTTTTCTTCATCTAGCTTTGTATGCTTTTTAAGGGCACGTGCTGCTGATATTGCATAGTTCCCACCACTTCCAATAGAAGCAATTTCTCCATCTTCAGGCTCAACTACATCACCATTTCCAGTGAGTATAAAAATATGATCATTATTTAAAACTATCATCATCGCTTCTAGTCTACGAAGAACTTTATCTTTTCTCCAAGCTTTAGAAAATTCTATAACAGATTTTAAGATATCACCTTTTTTATCTTCTAAAAATTCTTCAAACATATCAAAAAGATTAAAAGCATCAGCTGTACTTCCAGCAAACCCTGCTAAAATTTTACCTTTGTGAAGTGTTCTAATTTTTGTTGCATTACCTTTAAGTACACTATCTCCAAATGTAACTTGCCCATCGCCACCGATTACAGCTTTGTTCTTACCTTTGTAAGCAAGTATTGTAGTCGCATCAAGTTGCATGTTTGTCTCCTTGAACCTGAACAAGTCCAGTTTCAATTCCTATCACTGAAGCTACACCTATTGGTGAGATGAAATTATTCATTATTCGCCTCGAACATCTACATGTAAAGTTGCATGTATCCCATGACCAAGTTTAAGATCTAAATCATGTTCACCAATAGTTTTAATAGCAACTTTATTAGTGATATGCTTTTTGTCTATCTCAATTTTATGTTGATCTTTAAGTGCATGTGCTACTTCATCTTTTGTTATAGCACCAAAAAGGTGACCATTTTTACCAAGTTTTTTTGTAATAATTATTTCTGCTTTGTCTAGTTTTTGAGCAATATCTTTAAGAATTGAAATTTCATCTGCCAAATCTGATGCTTTTTGTTTTTCATCAGATTTATGTTGAGCTAAAATCTCAGGAGTTGCGTGTTTAGCAAAGCCTTTACCAATTAAGAAATTTTTCCCATAACCATCTTTAACTTCTTTAACTTCACCAGATTTACCTAAGCTTTTTACATCTTTAATTAATAATACTTTCATTATTTACCCTTTTATCTTTTAATCTCACCATTGTATGAAACAATACCATAAGTTAAATTTCCAATTTTACTAAACCCTGATTCTGACATAACTTTTGCACAGTAAGCACTTCTACTACCAACATGACAATAAAGAATTATATTTTCATCTTTATTTAGTTTTTCACTCTCTAGAGTTTCAAAAAAACTACTTGTTGGAATTAGCTTGTCAGTACCTTCTATATGACCCATTTTCCACTCCATATGTTCACGAACATCTACAAGTTTAAAATTTATCATATTTAATTCTCTAGCTTCAAGAAGTGAGATTATCTCATCTCCATCTAGTTCATTTTTTTCCACTAAAGTTTGAGCCTCTTTTTGTGTTAAACCATGAGAATGCGTAGTAGTAACCTCTTGAATTCCCATCTCTATTTTTTTATTTTCTGCAAACTCAGGAGTACAAAAAATTCCACAATGACAAACTCCATTTTCAGGAATTTCTTTCTCAATCGCAGGTTTGCAGGGGCAAATTCTATCATCAACACTTTTAGGTTTATCACCTGTATTATCTACCATAAAACATGGACAAAATCTTTTTTTGTACATCATTTTATTACGTGCAAGACCCATTTGCACACCTTCATTTACTTCTTCTTGAGGATTGTATACCCAACCAAATTCTGCATTTACTTTATCTGTAAATTTTATAGTTTTTTCCAATTCGGTTTTAAACTCAGTAGAGTTCATATCAATCTTAATGATACTCATTATTTTCTTGCTTTACCTTCAATTATAAAACGAAGAGCATTTAGTTTTATAAAACCTTCTGCATCTTTTTGGTTATAAACTTCATCTTCTTCAAATGTTGAGTATTCTTCATTAAAAAGTGACACTTCAGATGAACGACCAACAACCATTATGCTACCTTTGTAGAGTTTTAATCTAACAGTACCTCTCACAAATTCTTGAGTATTATCTATTGCAGCTTGAAGCATTTCACGTTCAGGTGCAAACCAGAAACCATTATAAATTAGTTTTGCATATTTAGGCATCATCTCATCTTTAAGGTGAGCTGCTTCACGATCAAGTGTAATTGATTCTATAGCACGGTGAGCTTTTAGCATTATTGTTCCACCTGGAGTCTCATAACATCCACGAGCCTTCATTCCAACAAAACGGTTCTCAACTATATCAACACGACCAATTCCATGAATTCCACCGATTGTATTTAATGTTTTTAACATAGTTGCTGGGCTTAATTTTTTACCATTAAGTGTGATAGGGTCACCATTTTCATATCCAATTTCTATGTACTCAGCTCTGTCTGGTGCATTTTCAGGAGAGTTTGACCATAACCACATTGACTCTTCAGGTTCAGCAGAAGGGTCTTCAAGTATCCCGCCCTCATAAGAGATATGAAGTAAATTTGCATCCATAGAATAAGGTGATTTTTTACCTTTTTTCTCAATAGGAATGTTATGCTCATCTGCATATGCTAAAAGTTTTTCTCTTGAGTTTAAATCCCACTCACGCCATGGAGCAATGATTGTTAGAGTTGAATCTTGAGCTAAGTACCCCATTTCAAAACGAACTTGATCATTTCCTTTACCAGTAGCTCCATGACTTACCCCATCAGCACCAGTAAGTTTTGCAATTTGGGCTTGTCTTTTAGCGATAAGTGGACGAGCTATAGAAGTTCCAAGTAAATATTCACCTTCATAGATAGCATTTGCTCTAAACATAGGGAAAACAAAATCTTTTACAAACTCTTCTCTTAAATCATCAATAAAAATATTTTCAGGTTTTATCCCAAGTTCAATAGCTTTTTTACGAGCTGGTTCAAGTTCTTCACCTTGACCTAAGTCAGCTGTAAAAGTCACAACTTCACACTTGTATTCATCTTGTAACCATTTTAAAATAATACTAGTATCTAGTCCACCAGAATAAGCTAAGACTACTTTTTTAACCTCTTTTTTCATATAAGAAACCCTTGTAAGCAAAATAATTGACGCGATTTTACTACAAAAAGTATTAAAAAATGGTTAGTGAAATAACTATATGTATAAGTTATGTGAGAAATTAGAAATTAAAGAAAATAATTGATGAGTAGATATAAATTCAAAAAGGTATTTAAACTACCCCTTTGAATCAAATAACATCCCTGTTAATTCTTGCATTTTTGGAAGAAAATTTGCAGCTTGTTCTGCTGGGAAGCGTCTAATTAATTTACTTGTTTCCGATTCAATTACAGAAACAAAAAATACATCTTGTGAATCAACACCAAATTTTAGGTTTGTGTTCATCGGTAGCATCGCTTTGTTTAGTTGATCAACTAAATCTCTTACTTGCTCTTTAGTATCAATTTTACTACTAGTAGCTTCTTGCTTTACTTCCCTTTGTATCTCTTTTACTACATCCACTTTTTGTGTTTGTTGTTGTGCTTGAGTTACTCTTCCTTGAGATTCTGGTGAACTTACCTGTGATTGTT
This sequence comes from Sulfurimonas sp., assembly GCA_022712845.1. Next base: position 4,506 of record JAFLJV010000056.1, read on the forward strand.
GTTGTTTTGCAACATTTGCTATGCCATCCATGACTTACTCCTTAATTTCTTTTTTTTTTAATTTCAAAGAAAATTATTACTACACAGCATATCGACATAATAAAAAATAACTTTAGCAATATGATATATTTAATTTTATGATAACCTTTTATCTATGAATGAGTATATCAAACTATTAAAATCTGAACAAATATTAAGAAAATTATCTTTGATACAGTTAATCGCATATTTTGGAGCATGGTTTAGCAATGTTGCTATATATACTTTACTTCTAGATATGAATGTTGGTGCTGAAGTTATCGCATTTGTTGCAATGCTTCACTTCCTGTCTGGAGTTATTCAAGCACCTATCTCTGGTTCAATTATAGATAAAGTGAAGCCAAAAAAACTTATGTTAATTCTAATTTGTATTGAAATATTTGCAACGCTGTGTTTAGTTTTAATTAATGAGGTTAATGATCTATGGTTACTCTATATTTTAATATTTATTAAAATGGCAGCAGCTTCTTTTTACTTTACTACAGAGATGTCATTATTGCCTAAAATACTTGATGGTGAAAAATTACAAAAGGCAAATGAAATTCACTCTATTATTTGGTCAATATCTTATACTTTTGGAATGGCACTTGGTGGTTTTGTTGTTTATTTGTTTGGTGTAAAAATCGCATTTATTTTTGATGCTCTTATGTTTGTAGTTGGTTTTATACTGCTTTATAAATTAGAAATAAATGTAATTGTAATAAAAAGTAGTGAAAATTTACTTCAAATGATGAGTGATACTTTTAGGTATTTAAAAAAGACTCCTCAAGCAATGCATCTAATGTTTATACATGCTTTTGTTGGTTTAACTGCTTTTGATGCTTTAGTTGCATTGATGGTAGATAAATATTATGCTTCTGTAATTGCTACATCTTTAGCATTAGGATTATTGCATGCTTCAAGAGCTATAGGTTTAGTAATAGGTCCAATACTCCTTGGAAAGTGGATAAATAATAAACGAGTTGTATATCTGTTTATTTTTCAAGGTTTAGCTGTTTGGTTATGGGCATTTATGATGGAGAATTTTTATCTTTCTCTTTTTGCAAGTGTTATAGTTGGTCTTTTTACAACAACTCTTTGGTCATACACATATACACTTCTTCAAAGAAATATAGAACCTAAATACTATGGTAGAATAGTAGCATATAATGATATGTTATTTTTAAGCTCAGCTGCATTTACATCATTTATGATAGGTTTTTTAGCAACTAAAAATTATTCGTTAGAATTTATAACAGTTTTAATTGGTCTTGGGTTTATCTTAGGTGGAGTATACTTCGCTTGGATTTTAAAAAGTCAAAAAATTAAGGACATATAATGAGTTTTGCTTTACTTGGTGGGATACTTCTTAATATTGGTGCATTCTTAACATACAAAGGGAAAATTTATCAAGCTGTTATAGTTTATCTTTTTGCTGATGTGTGTTGGATTATTATGGCTTATCAAAATGATGATTATACAGGTGCTTTTTTTATAGTAACAGGAACAATATTTGGATTTTTAGCATATATGAAAATGAAAAATGGTGAGATGAAAAAAACTTTACATAAAGATGAGGATTTATAATTTTTCTAATCTCTAAAGATACAAAAAAAGTCTTCTCTATTGCAATCCCAGCTGCATTAAAACATTTAGTAGATATTCTTCAAGTTCTTATAGATATGTTAATGGTTGGTATGGTTAGTGTATCAGCACTTGCCGCTGTTGGTATGAGTATGCAGTTTATGATGATTATAAATGTACTGATGACTCTTTACGTTGTTGGTGGAAATGCACTTATATCTCGTTTTATTGGTCAAGGTAGAAAAAAAAGGGCATCCTCACTTTTATACTCACTTGGAGTTTTTGCAATTATTTTATCTGTTTTTGTAACTATTGGTGGATATATGGGTAGTGAAGCTATATATAGAATTATGGGTGCTCAGCCTGAAGTGATAGAGCAGGGTTCACTATACTTTAAAATACTCTCACTTGGAATTGTAGTTATATTTATAGATAACCTTCTTTATAATGCACTCTCAGCTGCAGGAGATACTAAAAGCTCACTTTATATAAAACTTTTCTCAGCGTGCCTTAATGCCTTTTTAAATTATGTTTTTATATTTGGTCATTATGGTTTTGAAGCTATGGGGATAGAGGGAGCTGCTTATGCTACTGTTATTGCATACTGTTTTAATGTTATGGCATATTATATACTTCTTAAAAAACCTCACTCAAAACTAAACTTAATCCCCATAATCAGAATCAGTGATCTTAAAAGAGTTTGGAATGTGGGATGGAGTGCAGCACTTGACCGTGGAATTTCAAGTCTCTCTTTTTTAGTTTTTGTCTCAATTATAACAGCTTATGGAACAGCGGAGTTAGCAGGTTATCAAGTAGGTCTTAGAATTGAGGGAATTGCATTTATGCCAGGATTTGGTTTTGCGATAGCTGCTATGGCATTGGTGGGACAAAATTTAGGTGCAAACAATAAAGATAAAGCTTATAATATGGGTGTTATAAGTGGAAGAATCGCATATATATTTATGGGAAGTGTTGGTTTTATACTTGTACTTTTTCCAGAGTATTTAGTTAGTTTTTTTACAGAGGATAAAGCTACCATAGTGGTTGCTTCATATTATCTTATTCTTGTTGGTTTAGCACAAATTCCACTGGCAATAATGTTTGTCTATTCAGGTGCTCTAAGGGGAGCAGGTGCTACAAAAACCACTTTAAAAATAAATGTACTCTCCTTATGGTTTTTAAGAGTTATTCCATCATATATAGCTTATAAAATGGGTTATGGAGTTATTGTAATTTTTATAATTATGAATATTGAAACATTAATAAAGGGAATAATATATTGGAGAATATATACTAAAAGAAAATGGTTAAATACAGAAGTTTAACATGTATCATAATTTAAAGCTAAGATATAAAAAGCTACAATCATATCTATGAATAGTTTACCTATGCGTACAAAACGTAATACATTATTTGTTGTTTTAGCTCTTTTAGCAATATCATTGGTAGGTGGGTATCAATATTTAAATAACCAATTAAATAGTTCAATTGATGAACAGTTTAATAATATATCAGCAAATACACATAAACTTTTTACGTTGAGTATGCAACAAAGAAAAAAAAATATAGAATCTAAATTATCAGAATTAATCTCTATAAGTGGACTAACTAAAGCAGTTTTAAATAAAGATAGCAAAAAAATAGATTCAATTATTAAATCATATTATGAAAACAATAATCTTTTTGAAAATAAAAAAGATAAACTTATTTTTCGTTCAATTGAGGGGACAGTACTTTATCATACTCATAATACTGAAATTTTTAGTAAAAAATTTAATAATAAAAAAAGAAAACTAATAATAGATACAAATACATTTGAACAATCATATAGTGGGTTTGAAGTTGAAGAATCAAATATAATATATCGCATAACAAAACCTATTTTCCATCAAAAAGATGAATACATCGGTAGTCTAGAATTAGAATTACCAATAAATAAGTTTATACAAAATATAAGTTCCTTATTTAAAATAGAAATAGGTGTTGCTGTAGATAAATTTATGCTTGAAAATATATTTAATAAATCAAAACAAGTTTTTATTCCAATTGGAAATAGATATCTTTTAACTGAGGGAAGTGATGAATTAAAAATACATATTTTAAAAAATAACGATAAAAGCTCAGATTTATATAAAATTGATAATACTATTCTTTTAAAAAATCATTTTGGTGAAGTATCTGGATATTTTGTTTTGGGGTATGATATATCAGCATTAGTACAAAAAGACAAAGAGTTTATATATCGTTTATTTTCAATGATGATTATTATGAGTTTTATCATAGGTATTGTATTACATCTTAGCTTTAAAAAGATATTTAAAGAGTTTAAAAGACAAGCCTATACAGATAGTTTAACAGGTTTACCAAATAGAGAAGCTTTAGAAGACTTACTTATGAAAAATAAATTAAATTTATTAATTTTGAGTAATATTAAAGAGTTTAGCTTATTAAATGAAATATATGGGATTAAAACTGCTAATCAAATTTTGATTAAGGTTGCAAAAGCATTTGAAAAATTTTCAAAAAAAAATAATTTTCATGTATATAGAATTTCAGCTGATGAATTTGTTTTACTTAAGTTTGAAGATACTTTTGAACCAGAAGAGTATTTAGAAATTATTGAAAAACTTCATAAAGATATTAATTCACTTATAATTGAAATAGATTCAATTAACGATATTGTAGATATTGAAATATATTCTGGGGTATCAATAAGCTACGAGTATTCTCTTGCAGAAGCACAAATGGCACTTAAAAAAGTTAAAGAAAATACTTTATCGTATTTAGCATATTCTCAAAAAGTTGATAGAAAACAGCACTCACAGAAAGTTATAAATATAAAGAAAATTCTTAGGTATGCACTTGAAAATAATAATGTTGTACCTTTCTTTCAGCCAATAACAAATAAATATGGAAAAATAATAAAATATGAAGCATTAGTTCGCATAATTGAGCATAATAAAAATGAAGAGATTATTTTAACTCCAAATGAATTTTTAAGTATATCAATGCATAGTGGTTTATATGTAAAAGTTGCAGTTACTATGATAAAACAGAGTTTAGATTTTTTTATTGATAAAGACAAAAAAATTTCTATAAATTTACTGCCAAGTGATTTTTTTAATTTAACAATTATGGATACATTAAAAAATTCAATAGAAAAATTTGGTGCTACAAATAGAATTGTTTTAGAAGTGATAGAACAAGATAGTATAGAAGATTTTGATAGGTTAATAAAAGTTTTAAATAGCTTAAGAAAAAAGGGTGTACTAATTGCTATAGATGATTTTGGTAGTGGGTATGCAAACTATGCAAATATAATAAAGATTAAACCAGATTATATCAAAATAGATGGTTCACTTATAAGAGATATACTTGTAAATAAAGAATCAAAAATATTAGTTAAAAGTATTGTTGATTTTGCAAAAGAGTTAAAGATTATCACTGTAGCAGAGTATGTTGAAAATGAAGATATTTTT
>JAFLJV010000057.1 GCA_022712845.1 Sulfurimonas sp.
AATTCTCAACAACCTCGTAAGAACAACAATAGAAACAGTAATAAAAACCAAAGAACTCACAAACCTGTAAAAGGTGCTAGTGTTGAAGAGCTTCGTACAACAAGTATAGAAGCTTTAACGGCTTTAGCAATTGAACTAAAAGTTGAAAACCCTCAAGAACTTAAACGCCAAGATATTATCTTTGAAATATTAAAAGCACAAACAGAACAAGGTGGTTTTATCCTCTTTAGTGGGATACTAGAAATCATGCAAGATGGTTATGGATTTATCCGCTCAATTGATAAAAGTTTTAATGAGAGTATTAATGATGCATATGTTTCTAATACTCAAATAAAAAGATTTGCACTTAGAAATGGGGATGTTGTAACTGGTCAAGTTCGCCCTCCTAAAGATCAAGAGAGATACTACGCACTTATAAAAATAGAAGCAGTTAACTCACTTCCACCAGAAGAGAGTAAAAAAAGACCTCTATTTGAAAACCTTACTCCACTTTATGCACTAGATCAAATTAAACTTGAGTATAGAGAAAAAGGTTTAACTGGTCGTATGATGGATCTATTTGCTCCTATTGGTAAAGGCCAACGTGGTCTTGTTGTTGCACCTCCAAGAAGTGGTAAAACAGAATTACTTAAAGAGATAGCTCACGGTATCACAGCAAATCATGCAGAGATAGATTTAATGGTTTTACTTGTTGATGAAAGACCTGAAGAGGTAACTGATATGGAGAGAAGCGTTAAAGGTGAAGTTTATAGCTCTACTTTTGATATGCCTGCTAAAAACCATGTTAAAGTTGCAGAGATGGTAATAGAAAAAGCAAAAAGAAGAGTTGAGTTAGGAAAAGATGTTGTAATCTTACTAGACTCTATTACTCGCCTTGCAAGAGCTTATAATACTGTTACACCATCAAGTGGTAAAGTTTTATCTGGTGGTGTTGATGCAAATGCTCTTCATAAGCCAAAACGCTTTTTTGGAGCTGCTAGAAACATAGAAAATGGTGGAAGTTTAACTATCATCGCAACTGCACTAGTGGATACTGGTAGTAGAATGGATGAGGTTATCTTTGAAGAGTTTAAAGGTACTGGTAACTCTGAAGTTATTCTTGATAGAAAAATTGCTGATAGAAGAATTTTTCCTGCTATTGATATCCTGAAATCTGGAACTCGTAAAGAGGAACTTCTTATTGGTCCTGAAGTTTTACAAAAAGTATTTATACTTCGTCAAATGATTCATAAACAAGAAAATGAGATAGAAGCACTTAAATTTGTATATACAACAATGGGCAAAAAAGCTACAAATGAAGAGTTTTTAGAAAGTATGAATACGAACTGATATGTTAGACATTATTCTCTCGCCTATAGACGTAGCTTTAGTGAGAGAAATTGAAGCAGAAATAGCGTGCCCCTTGGGTATACTTCTGATTCAAGGAGACAAATAGTGAAAATAGGTGTATTTGATAGTGGAATTGGAGGTTTAACAGTTGTTAAATCTTTACTAAAACATCAGCTATTTGAAGAGATTATCTACTTTGGTGATACTGCTCGTGTTCCTTATGGAATCAAAGATAAAAACACCATTATCCGTTATGCAATAGAAGCTGTAGACTTCTTTAAAAATTTTGAACTTGATTTAATTATAGTGGCTTGCAATACTGTTAGTGCTTATGCTTTAAATGAGATGAAAGAGGCTTCAACCTGCCCTATTATTGGAGTTGTTGAAGCTGGTGTTTTAGCTACAAATAATGCACTTAAAGACAAAAATTCAAATATTTTAATTCTTGGTACAAAAGCTACTATAAACTCTAAAGCATATGAAAATGCTTTAAGCTCACTTGGTTTTAAAAACTTACAAGCTAAAGCAACAGGACTTTTTGTTCCACTTGTTGAGGAAGAAATTTATAGTGGTGAAATTTTGGAAGCAACTTTTAAACACTACTTTAAGCAAACAACCAAACCAGATGCTATCATACTTGGTTGTACTCACTTTCCACTTATATCTAATGCTCTTAAAGAGTACTTTGATAAAGATACTATACTTATCCATTCTGGTGATGCGATAGTTGAGTATTTGGAAGATAATTTTGATTTTAGTACAAAATACAAACAAGCAAAATTAGAATTTTTTACATCAGAAAACACTAACACACTCAAAAACATTGCTTCAAAATGGCTGAATAAAAGTCTTTATGTATAATCTTTTTAAAATAATCACTCTTGGTATACTTCTTCAAGTATTCTCTTTTGCTGATGATTACGTTGTAATATCAAATAAAAAAATGCAAAACTTATCTATAGAACAAATTAAAGAAATTTATCTAAAACAATTAAATAGTATAAACAATTTAGAGATTGTTCCTCTTAATTTAGGAACAAGAAACTCTTTAAGAAAAAAATTTCAAGAAAGAGTTCTTCATATGGATTTTATACAATTAAAATCTTACTGGAAAAAACAACATAGTATTGAAAAAAGACCACCTTTAAATATGAAATCTGCTGCTAGTGTAAAAGCATTTGTAAAAAAAGTCAATGGTGCCATAGGCTATATAAATGCTGAAGATGCAGATGATAGTGTAAAAATTTTATATAGATGGAATGATAATGAATATGCTATTATTGCCAATCATAGTATAAAAAAATTATCTCCTAAACAGATAAAAGCTATTTTTCTTAAAGAACTTACTATTCTTAATGGTATAAAGTTTAAACCAATTAACGCAGAACCGAAAACTTCACTTAGAATGAATTTTGAAGATAAAATACTAGAAACAACATCTGAAAAATCAAAACTACATTTACATAGATATTTTAAATCACAAACAAATATAAAAACTTATATTAAAAAATTTAAAGGTGGGATTGGATATATCGATGCAAAAAACATTGATAATAGCATAAAGGTTTTGTATATATGGAGAGAATAATGCAAAATGTGCTTTTGTGTGATGATGAGCTTATGAATAGAAAAGTTGCATCTAAAATATTAAACAAAGAGGGTTTTAATGTTTTAGAGGCAAAAAATGGTCAAGAAGCTATAAATATTTTAAAAGAGCATAAAATTGATTTAATCTTAATGGATTTAATGATGCCTGTTATGGATGGCTTTGAAGCAACTAGCATCATAAAAAATGATGATAAATTATGCACTATTCCACTTATAATAATCTCAGCACTATCAGATAAAGAAGCTATCCATAAAGGATTAAGACTTGGTGCAAATGAGTATCTTACAAAGCCATACGATATCATAGAGTTTTCTCTAAGAGTTAAAAATGCTATAAAACTTGGAACTTATCAGCGTATGATTAATGAGCATAAAGAAATTTTAGAACAAGAGGTTAGTAAAAAGACTCAAGAGTTACAAATCGCATTAAAAGAGGTGCAAGAAAGTGAAAAAGATATTATCTCCATACTTGCTAAAACAGCTGAATATAGAGATAATGAAACCTCAGCTCACACTATTAGAGTTGGTGAAATGGCAGCATTTATAGCTAGAAAATTTAACTGGAGTGATGAAGATGTTGAGCTAATGAGACTCGCCGCTCCTATGCACGATGTTGGAAAAGTTGGTATTGCTGATAAAATACTTCTAAAACCAGGTAGATTAAGCAATATAGAATATGAGTATATGAAACAACATGCCTTTATAGGTTATTCTATATTGTCAAAGAAAAAAACTCCCCTTTTAAAATTAGCTGCAGAGATAGCTCATACTCATCATGAAAGATATAATGGTAAAGGTTATCCAAGAGCTCTAAAAAGTGATGAGATACCACTTAGTGGTGCGATAGTTTCAGTTGTAGATGTCTTTGATGCCTTACTTAGTAAAAGACCATATAAAAAAGCTTACTCACTTGAAAAAACTATGCAAATTATACAAGAACATTCTGGTTCTCACTTTCATCCTGATGTTGTTGATATATTTATTAACTCTTTAGATGAAATTATAAAGATAAGAACAAAAATAAATAATGTTTAGTTTTTTTAAAAAATCACTTAAAAATAGGTTATTATCACTTTTTTTGATTATTGGTTTTTTACCATTTATTACATTATTAACATATACTCTATTACTAAGCGAATCAAAGATATTAGATAAAACTATAATAGAGCAATCTTCTAGAACTAAAGTTGTTATAAGTTTAATAAATAACCATCTAACTTCTATAGCAAAAGAGGTGATATTTTTAAGCTCACTTGATTTAATGGATGATATTTTAGTTGAAGATATGGATAAAAGAATTTCTAGGCTTTTAAAACAAAAATATAATGATTTAAATTTAGATATTGCTTTTGTAGCAATAACAAACAAGTCTAAAATAGTTTCCTCATCCAAAAAAGAAGACTTACTAAAAAAATATAATACTAAGCGATTAGGTACAAACAATAATGGTACCTATATAAAAGATAAAACACTATATTTTTACTCTCAAATCAATGCTTCATTCAACAAACAAAAGAAACTTGGTTATTTAATTTTAAAATATAATCTTGATAATTTAAATATATATTTAACAAATGATAAAACTTTACAATCTTATATTAAACATCCAAAAAATGATTTTATTATTGGGAAAAGCACCCCTTTAAATATAGACTTTAAAAATGATTCTGGAACAATTATAAATGATAAACAAGTGATAGTTTATGAGAATTTATCATCTTTTTTAAATAGCTGGTATATTGTTTACGCTGTAGATAAACATATAGCATTAGAGTTTTTTTATGATTTAACAACATTAATGTTTTATATCTCCATCATTATTTTTATACTAATCATATTTGTATCATTTTCAAATTCACAAAATATAGTTAAACCTATAACAGACTTAACTATTGTCACTGATGCTATCACTAAAACACATAATTATTCAAGCAAACTTGAAATTCATACACAAGATGAAATAGCAACCTTAACCCACTCTTTTAATAATATGATTCAAACCACCTCATCTGCATTACAAAAACTAGAAGAAGAAAATAAACTAAGACTTAAAAGATTTGTTCAGCTTATTGAAGTTTTTAACACTATCATCCAAACAAAAAGTGAGGATGAATGTATAAATATCTCTATGCAAGAGATAAGAAAACTTACAAATAAAAATAATTTACATTTTTTCAAAAAGAAAAAAAAAGATACAAATATAGAGTTTAGAGATCTTTATGTAACTGATTTTAAAAACAATAAAAAAGTTTATTTTGGCTCTATAGAGTTGGAGATTGATAATTTTGAAGATAAAAATGAAAAAGATTTTTATGACTCTATCTGCTCTATGATAACTCATCAACTTGATAAAATAAGACTAATGCAAAAAACAACAGGTGCCTCACAAGCAAAATCTGCATTTATATCAAATATATCTCATGAACTTCGCACTCCTCTAAATGCTATCATAGGATTTGCACAGTATATGATAGAGTATGAAGATATAAATAAAGATCAAAAAGATACTATTGGAAATATAGAATCCTCTGCACAATATTTACTTGGAATGATAAATGAGATACTAGATATTGCAAAAATAGAATCAGGAAAAATGGACACAAATCTTGAGAGTTGTAATATACTAGAGTTAGTAAAGAGTTCTCATACAATGCTTAGCTCACTTGCAAAAGATAAAAATATTGAATTTAATTTAGTCTATGATAATTTTAAAAATATCAACTATACAACTGATTCAAAAATGTTTAAACAGATTGTACTAAATCTAATCTCAAATGCTATAAAGTTTACTCAAAAGGGAACTGTTTTAGTTGAACTTTCATCTAATGATGAAAATATTTATGTAAACATAACAGATAGTGGAATCGGTATAGCAAAAGATGATTTAAGAAATCTTTTTAATGATTTTACGCAAGTTGAAAATATTATGCAAAAAAGTCATAAAGGAACTGGTCTTGGTCTCTCACTTAGTAAAAAAATGGCAATGATTTTAGGTGGAGATGTTACCTTGGAGAGTAAAGGTGTAGGATACGGTAGTAAATCTCAATTTTGGCTAAAAATAAGATAATATTGATGATAGTTTAACTCTATAAATGATAAAATATTTTTAATAAAAAAGTGGAGTTATTTGTGAAAGAGTCTTCTGAAGTATTAGCACGAAAATACAGACCAATCAATTTTGATGAACTTATAGGTCAAGAGACTATATCTCAAACCCTCTCACTTGCACTTGATTCAAATAGACTCTCTCACGCATACCTATTTTCTGGACTTCGCGGAAGTGGAAAAACATCTACTGCTCGTATCTTTGCTAAAGCACTTATATGTGAAAAGGGAATGAGTCATCAACCTTGTGGAGAGTGTCAAAACTGTATACTAGCACTTCAAAATCGTCATATGGATATAGTAGAGATGGATGGGGCATCATCAAGAAAGATAGATGATATTAGAGACCTAATTGAGCAAACAAAGTATAGACCAGCTACTGCTAGATTTAAAATATTTATCATTGATGAAGTTCATATGCTAACTAAAGAGGCATTTAATGCTCTTTTAAAAACACTTGAAGAGCCTCCAGAATATGTCAAGTTCATCTTAGCAACAACTGACCCTCTTAAACTTCCAGCAACTATACTAAGTCGTACTCAACACTTTAGATTTAAGTCAATTGCTACAAATAAAATCATCAACCATCTTGCACATATTTTAAATCTTGAAGACATCAAGTATGAAACAGATGCTTTAGAGATTTTAGCTAGAAGTGGAAGTGGAAGTCTCAGGGATACATTAACTTTACTTGATCAAGCTATCATTTACTCAAAAAACCATGTTGATGTTCAAACTGTAACTGATATGTTGGGATTAGTTGATCCTAAGTTTATAGCTGAGCTTTTTGAAGCAGTTTTTGCAAAAGATTATGCAAAACTAGTTACACAAACAAAAATACTAGAAGATTATGAAGCTGATATGGTTGTAGATGAGCTTATAGCATATCTAAAAGATAGAATGTATGCTAATGATGCACTTTACTCAACTCTCGTGTTAGATAGATTTTTTAGAATACTAAGTGACTCAAAATATCTCTTTAGCATAAATGCCGATGGCTCTTTTGTTTTATCTCTTATATTTTTTAAAATGATTGAAGCTCTTCGTATAAAAGAGGTTGACCAGATGATAGAGTCACTTCAAAAAGAGATTCATAGACCAGCTATCACTTCTGTAGATATACAACCTATTCAAATTCAAGAAGATGAAACATTAGAGCAAAATACTATCTTAAAAGAAGAGTTACAACAAGAAAATATCCAAGAGCCTTCGCAAGGACCTGTAGTTGCACCTGAACCAATACAAACTCAACAAAAAGAGATAAACCCTCATCAAAAAACATTTGATGAACTTGTACTAAAAATTAAAGATAGAAATATTGAACTTGGTAAATGTTTTGAGAGCAGTATAGATTTTATCTCTTTTGAAGACAATATTTTAACGTGGGAAAGTTGTCCAAATGATGAAGAGAAAAAAACTTTAACTCATGGCTACTCAGCTATAAAACAACTCGTTAGAGAAATATTTGGTTTTGAGACAAAAATAAAGCATGAAGCCTGTACAAAAACAATTAAAGAAGTAAATTTTAATAATTTAAATGAATCTAGCCAAAGTACAAAACTTAATAGACTCGAAGAGTCTCACAAAAAACCCATCTCAATGTTAGAGCCACAAAGTACATCTATGATTGAAGATGCAGAAATAGGTGGAAGTGCTAGTTGTATAACAAACTGTGAGAGTAGTGACTCATCAAAAGAGATAAATGGAGCTGACATAAAAAATGAACCTATGGTTCAAAAAGCTGTTGAACTTTTTGAAGCTAAGAAGATGACTATACAATCTAAAATTTAATTTTTACAAGCATTTTTCCATCTACTTCTTTGGTTTAGTACATTTGGGTGGTAAAAGTGGAGATATCACCTTTGGGGTGTAATTTAGGGATGTTATTATAATTATCTTTTAGTGTATTTCACTATAAATAATCTGTTTTTTTGGATTATCTATATAAAAATGCATAATATGCTTTACTATACATAGAATTACTTTAACTCTCTTATCTCAACAACAGTATTAGCTTGTGTTTTAGATTTTGTGATATGTATCTTTTTTTTACTAAGTTTTATTTGATTAAAGCATATATTATTTTTTAAATTTAAATCATTTATTATTTTTGTTCTCAATAAATACTCCTCAATCTATAAAAATGCTCCATAGAACATTGGTTAAGAATTGTATCTATATTAAACTTATATAAAAATTACCTGTAGGACATAATGCAATTATGAATTTTTCTGATGAAGAGTTAAGTATTTTTTATAAAAAAATCGGTTCAAATGTTAAAGAAGCTAGAAAAGAAAAAAACTTTACACAGATGGAGTTAGCTTTATCTTTAGAACATAACTCTGTCGGACATATTGCAAAAGCAGAATTATATAAGTATGGTAAACACTTTAATTTAGAACAACTTTATAAAATCTCTAAAGTTTTAGATATTAAATTAAGTGAACTGATTGATAGTTAATTACATCAAGTGATATTAAAATATCACTTTTGATTTATAGATTTTAAAAATATTTTAAACTTTTCCTTTGAACTTTCATTAATAGACCAAATCTTTACTGACTCTAAGTCAAATTCATTTTGTTGTGCAACCCATATCGCTTGTTGTAAACATTGTTCATCATCCCAGTGATAATATGCAGCTAACCTATCTTTTATACAATCTGTCGGAGTAAGCAATCTTAAAACACCTGCATCTGTATCTATTTCAGCTATATCATCAACTGGGGCATCTCCTACACCAAGCGGACCAGAAGGAAATTCAATAAATAGTTTTGTATCTTTATGCACAAAATATCTATCATGTTCAGTAAAACCAAGCTCATCCATAATTTCATGAATTTTTTTGAATTGCTCGTTGTATTGATTGATTAAATCTAAATCATAAGAAGTATAATCACCTCTACTGTATATCTCTACGCACGAACCACCAGATAGAACTACATGAATATCTTTTGCTATAAGGGCATCACAAATAAATCCACCTAACTCTTTCATATCCATATTTTTAATCTGTTTTTTCATAATGGCTTTTTTGGTCGTCTAGGGCGTTTTCTTTGCATTTGAAGTTTTTCTTTTAATTCAGGTTTATAGTATTCTCTTGCTTTATCAAGTAAAGATGTTAACTCATCAAGAAAAATATATCTAGGATTCAAAAAATATACTTTTGTTCTACCAGACATTTTACTTAAAGCTAAACCAGCGTTTTCAAAATTTTTAAGTTGATTTTGTATAGATGGAAGTGCAACGTCAAAATATTTAGAAATTTCTCGTGCATAACCTTCTTCAAATACTAAAAGATATTGCAGAGCTAATTCACGATTTTTTGTACCAAATAGTACTTCTAGCATATGACATCCTTATAACATAAATATTATATCATTTGATATAAATATTATATCATATATTTTAAAGAAATTTGACTTAATTGCAAAAACGGGTGCATAATTTTCTAGTTTTTCTTATAATTCACTAAATAATAATCTACTAAATTCAACTTCATGCTTTTACTTAATCCACGATGCAAACTAATCATCCTAAAGGATCAGCTTCGCAAGTTATTTTTCATATGTGAAAAGACTCCACCTTCAAGAGCATTTGTTGTATTTTGAATATGTAGTTTTTTATAATTTTTATATGTAAATAAATAAGGTAGATTTGTTTTTAAACTTCTATATGCAGCTCTAATCTTTGGATGAGTATAATGGAGTTCACCAGTAGTTGAAGATACACTTTTTTCTTCTAAAAAATCTTTATAAAGTTTATACCAGTCATTAAGTTTTTGAGTAAAGTTTTTCTCTGTTGTTAGAGTTAATCTTAAAACTATTTTTTTGAGATCTTTACTAGCTTCTAGTTTTGGCCTCATAGTAATATATCTTTGTATTATCTTCTTTTGATGGAAGTGACACATTTGTATAGGTATATCCTTAAATGCTTTGTATAAGCCTCTTTTTCCATCTAAAGTAGCACTTTGTATTGTATATCCTAAATTCGAAAGTTCTTCTTTTAAATATTTGTAATCTTTTACCGTTTCGCTTTCGATATGCTTCCAAATAAGTATCTCTTTGGATTCAACATCCTTATACCCCTCAAGGGGCACCTCGAAAACTAAAGTGCCTAGCTTGTCTTTTCTTTTGCCATAAAAAATAGCATCACAAACCAAATTGACTGCTCTTGGTTTATGTACCTTTTCATCAACAATATATTCATCTCTTTGCTTCATTATCCATCGTATAGATTTATTATATTTATCTGCAAGTTGTTTGAGAGTTTGCCTCTGTAAAAAGTATTCTTTAAAAATAATTTCATGTAGTTGTTCTGGTCTTCTTTTAGAACTGAAAGATATTTTACAATTTTTGCAAAAATATCTTTTTATTCCTTTTCTTGAACCTCTATTTTGAGTGTTATTTGATTGGCAGTTTATGCATATTTTAGAGCTTTTTTACAGCCATTTGTAAATAAACCTTTGTTTACTCCCAATATACCACAGTTTATAAGGTATTTTATGCACCCGTTTTTGCAATTAAGTCAAAAGTTTTAAAAAATTAGTTAATTTTTCAACATCCCCTTAACACAAAAACTAAACTTCGAGCCTTTTGTAAATTCTGATTCCATATCAAGTGAGGTATCTAACAGTTTTAGTATATAAGAAACCATAGCTAAACCTATCCCCATTGAGTTATCCCAGCTATTTTTATCTACTCTGTAAAACTTACTTGTAACCTTATCTAAGTCATCATTTTTTATCCCTATACCACTATCAACTACAGAGATTTTTTTGCCGTTAAAGATAATTTTTACATCGTTATTTGAGTATTTAAGTGCATTATCTACAAGGTTTATAAGAACTAACTCTATCATTGTTTTATCACTTAGTATAACTGCTTCATCCACTTCAACTACTATCTCTCTATCTTTATACTTTGAAGATAAGTTTGTAGCAACTTCATTACACAGTTTTTTAATCTCAAATTCACTTTTTTTGATATCTAAATCACCATTTTCAAGTTTTACTGACAGAGCAAGCCTATCTAACATTTTAGAAATTTTATTACCATTTGAGCTAATTTTTGCCAAAAATTTATTGCGAATATTTTCAGGCATATCACTATCTTCTTCAATTGTTTGAGCATATCCTATTATAGAG
>JAFLJV010000058.1 GCA_022712845.1 Sulfurimonas sp.
TCAAGCGTAATCATGGATAAAGTAAAGTCTTTGGGAATAGATTTTTCTCAAGGTTTTTATATAGATGAACCATCTATACATTTATATGATAAAAATTGTAGTTCTTAATTAGTTTATTTTAGCTTTGTACTATTTTAATAGCTATGTTTTTATCTAAGATATTTTAAGTTTGCTTTATGTTAATAAAGATGGCTTATTTATATAAAAGCCTTGAGAAAAGTCAATATCTAAAGCTTTTACCATGTCCATGATTACGCTTGAGTGCACATACTCTGCGATAGTTTTAATACCTAACTTTTTGGCAAACTCTACAATTCCTTCAACAATAAGAAAAGTATTATTATTTATATCTATATCTTTTACAAGTGAGCCATCAATTTTTATATAGTCCACATTCATTCTAGTTAAATACCCAAAGTTAGAATAACCACTACCAAAGTCATCTATTGCTATTTTTGCACCATATCTCTTTACTTCAGTAATAAAACGTTCAACTTTTTTAAAATCTTCTATAGCATCAGATTCAAGAATTTCAAAAGTAACTCTTTTTGATGCTTCTGAATTTTTTAATTTATTCATAATAAAGTTAAACATATCTTTATTTATAATATCTTCTATAGCAAGATTTATAGTAAACTCATACTCAATACTCTCAAATGTAGCAAAAGATTTATCAATAATAATTCTTGTTATTATCTCATAATTTTTTATTTTTTTTGTTATTGGTATAAAATCAAGTGGTGATATGATTTTTCCATTTATATCAATTAATCTTGCTAAACATTCATATTTTTTTACTTCAGCAGTTTTTGTATCGACAATAGCTTGATAGTAAGGAACAATTCTAAAATTATTTACAGCTTCTCGAATAACTTCAGATATTGAAATATCCTTTTCGTACTCATTTTCAAAATCCATTTTATCTTCATATATCCAAAAGTGAGCATTAATCTCTTTTGCATATTTTAATGCCATAGAAACTTTTGAAAAAATATTATTATTGGAATCTACAGATGAAGCAAGTGTTATATCAATATAGATATTGGCATCTCTATATTTAATAATAATATCCTTTGTTTGTTTATAAAGAGAGTCTAAATGTTCTTTTAAATCATAAAAAAACATACCTTTGTTTATAACTAATGCAAATTCATCAGCTGATAACCTATATACTTTATGATCTTTTATATTGTTTTTAAGAAATTCTCCAACTTTTTCTATGACATAATCACCAGCTAGATAACCATAAAAATTATTTATTATTCGAAAATTATCTATATTAAAAATTATTAAACTAAAATTTTTATTATTCTCTAAATCTTTTCTTAATTGATAAATATTTGGAAGATTTGTTAAATGATCAATAAAATACCTATTTAAGAGTTGATTTTTATAATTTTTTATAATTTTTTTATTTATAATATTTTCTATATATAATTTATTGGATATATTATTATTAAAGTTTTTAGTTTTTATATCATTTTTTAGAGTATAAATACTTAAGTATATTTTTGAATGTTCATTATGCTTCATTAAAATAATTTGAGCATGTGGAATTGCAATTTCTAATTTACTTTTTAAGTTTTGAGCTAAAATTGTATTGTCTGATGAGGCTAGATGGATAATAGTGTCTTGATCAGAAATTTCAAGATTATTTATTAGGTCTGATATTTCTGTTTTAGATGTTATTATAAAATAATTACTTTTAAATATAGTATTATCCAATTTCAAACAATTCTCCAAAAATACTTTTTTCTTAATTAAAAGACAGCAAAAAATGTTCCACAAATGTCTACTATGATGATGTTACTGAAAAAAATAAAATTATAGATTAGAGTAAGAAAGATAGATAATCCCATTAAAATGGGATTATAAGAGTGTTATACTACTGCCACTTCTACTGGAGTTGATTCCCAAACACCATGTTTTGTGCAGTATGCATGAGCAACAAGATTAAGTTTTGAACCAGTTGCAACAATATTAAAAGTAACTTGAGCATGTGATTTTACATTTCCTAATGTGCCAGGAATAAAATCAGCACGTGCTAAAAGAGTATTGCCATTAAAAAGTGACATATTCGCGATAAAGTGATCAAAATCATCAGGATGAGTATACTCATTTCCCATTTTTACAGTTATTGAAAACATTTCACCACTTTTTGCATTATCTTCACAGTGAATAAATGGAGAGTGACGATCTATTAAATCTTTCTTAGCTTCACGCTCAACAGTATCTATATCTACGTATTTGTTAATCTTTGGCATTGTAAATCCTTTTTTTGTTAAAAATTATACGATATTTTAGCTTGCAAAACTTTTATATAAACATAAAATAACAAATATTTACCTTAGTTAAGAAATATTTAATTTATGCTTTTTTAACAAAATAAAGGATAAAATCGCGTTAATAATATAATACAAAGAGTTTATGATGTTAAAACCACTACTTATAGAGATTGGTGTAGAGGAGCTTCCTGCTATTCCACTCTTAAAAGAACTTAAAAATATTGAAAAAAAATATGCAAATATTTTAGAAAAAAATTTACTTCTAGGTGAATTTGAATTTTACTATACACCTCGTCGTTTAGTAATTTGGCATAGAGAATTTAAAACTCAACAAGATGATTCTGTTGAAGAATTTTTTGGTGCACCTATAGCAGTTGCCTTTAAAGATGGTGAACCAACACCTGCTGCAAATGGTTTTGCAAAAAAATGTGGTGTAGCATTAGAAGAGATAAGTCACATTACCAAAGATTCTAAAG
>JAFLJV010000059.1 GCA_022712845.1 Sulfurimonas sp.
TGGCAGGCTTGGCGCTATCAGAACCTTTGAAGACAGACCATACTCCAAAACCTCTACTACAAGTTAAAGGGAAACCTTTAATCATCTGGCACATAGAAAAACTTGCATCTTTGGGCTTTAATGAGATTGTTATAAATATTGCTCACTTAGGTTATAAAATACCTGAGACTTTAGGCGATGGCTCAAAGTGGGAAGTAAAACTACTTTACTCTGATGAACAAGATGGTGATGGACTTGAGAGTGCTGGTGGAATTATAAAAGCACTTGCTTTACTTGGAGATGATACTTTTTTAGTTGTAAATAGCGATATTTTTTGCGATTATGCGTTTGATAAATTTTTTGATTTGGGCAATGATTTAGCTCATCTTATTTTAGTTAAAAATCCAAAGCATAATCCTAATGGGGATTTTGGATTGATAGATGGCATAGTTTACAATGATGCAAAAGAAAAGTTAACTTTTAGTGGGATCGGTTATTATTCACCTAAACTATTTAAAGATTTAAAGTGTGAAAGAAGTTCTTTAACTCCTCTTCTAAGAAAAAATATAGAGCATAAAAAAATTAGCGGTTCACTTCATCAAGGTACTTGGCATGATATTGGAACTCCACAAAGGCTGCAAACTATAAATAATAAATATAATTGTTAATGTAATTTTGATTTTGATTTTTAAAGTGTTATAATTTAGTGATTAATTGATACTAGGTTGCTTATGTTAAAAATAATATTACTATTTATAACCTTCACTGTTTTGCTGTTTTCTAAAGATGTTGATGAGAGCTTAATCACTGGTTTACAAGATGATTTGCTAAAGTACTCTCAAATAGCTACAGAGACTAAGCAAAATGTTGATTATATGCCTTATGTTATTTCAGTGCTTAATAACAAAGAGCTTACTAAATTAGGCATACTTAATCTTCGTGAAGCATTAAGTCTAATTCCAAGTGTTGATATATCAATAAGCATGTTAGGTGTTAAAAATCCGATTTTTCGCGGTTCCAATCCTTTTGCAATGGGGCAGTCAAAACTAATAATTGACGGAATTATTGTAAATTCTCAAATGATTAATGCTTACAACCAATACCTTGACATGCCAATTGACATTATCGATAAGATTGAAGTAGTCAGAGGTCCAGGCTCCACACTAAACAATGTATATGCTTATGCTGGCTCTATACATGTAATTACAAAAGCAAATAATAACAATAAAGCTAAAAAAGAAAAAAGTATCTTTGCATCTTACGGCTCTGATAACTACAAAATGAGTGGTTTTGTAACCTCATATGAAAACGATGACTTTAAAATAAGCAGTGATCTTTTTTATCAGGAGCATGATAAAGAACTTCCTGCAGGTCCTGACCGTCTAGGCAACTCTTTAACTGCTCCTCTCTGGCTAGAAAACTATGCCTTAGGTCTTAATGTAAGCTACGAAAATTTGTATCTAAAAAGTCGTTTTTCAAGTAATAATAGTGGCGTTAGCTATGGTCAATCATTTATTTTAAGCGATGATAATTCAGATAATTTAGATATTGAAAATAATTTTGCTGAACTTGGTTACAACTTTAATATTGCAAAAAATATCAAAGCAAAATTATCAGTTAGTTATTTCGATGAGTCAAGAATATTGCAAAATAAAGTAAAACCAGATACCAATGCAACCTCAAATGATGGAACATATTTTCTTGCTAATTATTCTGAACAGACATACTCTCAAAATTTGGAAGTTAAAATATCTTCATTCTCAAATCATCTTATCACAACTGGTATGATTTTCTCTCAAAGCCGTATAAAAAACAACTTATCAAAAAAATCAAATGATGATATGCAAAGTTTTTTTTATACAGGTAACCTATTTCTAAACAGCAAAAGAAATCACTCTTCGTTTTATATAGATGATTTGATAAACCTAAGTGAAAAAATATCTGTACAGTTAGGTTTAAAGATAGATGCCCACAGTGATGTAAAGACTCAATACAGTCCTAGGCTTGCTATGGTTTATAGATATAATGATGAAAATATCTACAAGATTATGTATACAAACTCTTTTCGAGAACCATCATGGAGAGAGCAGTATTTAGCAGGTGCTCCTTATCATAAGCCTACAGCAAACTTAGAAAGTGAAAATGTTGATGCATTTGAAGCTGCATATATCAAAAAATTTGACCATAACAAAGATTTTAAAATTAATCTTTTTTATCTTTTTAACAAAGATCAAATAAATGCTCAAAATACTGATAAAACATTCAGAAACAGTGGTGATGGTGAAATCTATGGTTTTGAAACAGAATTTAGAACTTCATTGATAAATAACGATCAGCTTTATCTTAACTACTCTTTTGCTGATGGTGAAAACACTTCTGGTACTATGGCAAATAGTGCACAAAGCATGGCAAAACTATATTATATATATAATATAAATAATATGTTTGCTCTATCTTCAGTAATAAAATATATTTCGGATAAAGATCGTACAGATGGAGATAATAGAAAAAAGATTAATGATTATGCAACGGTTGATTTTACAGCAACATATTCACATCAACCAAGTGATTTAATTATAAGCTTGAGCTTGAAAAATATATTTGATGAACATCCTGTTTTACCTTCACCTGTAGATACTTATCCTACAGACTTCAAACAAGATGGGCAAAGTTTCTTAATCAGAATGAGCAAAAGATTTTGATATGAAAACATTACTACTTCTAATACTTATATCACTATCACTTTATTCATATGAATTTGATAAACTATTGCTAAGAGCTCAAGCTTCCTTATTTCCAAAAATTATACTCTTAGATCAAGAAATAAACCTAAAAACAATAGACAACACAGTACTAATAAGCATTATCTATAACAATGATGAAGCTAAAGAAGCCAAGAATTTTAAAAATAATATATACAAACAGTATAAAAAACGACTAGGAAATTACAATCTTGTCATTAAAACAGTACATGTAGATGAATTTTCAGATACAGATAACTCTAGTGCATATTTCATTTTTAATACTTTAGGCAAAAATAAAAAAAATATTATTACTCATGCAATAAAAAATCAGCGTATTTGTTTTAGTTATTCAAATAAATCTTTTGCTAACGACACTTTGATTAGCTTATTTTTAAAAGAGAAAACATACATATACCTTAATAAATCTGCCCTAAGTAAGTATAAAATTAAATTTACTCCTATCTTTTATAAGATAGCAAAGGCTATATAATGCCAAATATATTATTAACTATAAAGACAAAGCTTGTAGTATCATTTATACTTGTGTTAATCTTTATTTTAACACTTATATATCTGACTTTCAGTAGCCTTTTTCAAGAATACATGCTAAAAAGTGAAAAAGAAAAAGCCGTATTAATCGCACAAACAATTGAACCAATGATCGGTATAAATTATTATTTAGGTTTAAATGCTGATACAAAACAGTTAGCTATACAAACTGTTGAAAACGACAATATAGAATCTCTGCGTATTACTATAAAAGGAAAAGAAGTTTTCTTTTCACCATATGATGAACAACAGAGATATATTGATATTAAATATCCAATTAAAGACACTACAACTCAGCTTCAAATCGGAACAATTGATATATTTTATAAGCTTGAAAATTTTGATAAAACATTTAGTGCCATCCAATCAAAAATAATTAAATATATGGCATTTCTTGCCATTACATTTTTACTATTTACACTGCTTACCCGTCAACTACTTAACCCTCTAAATCAGATTGCAGACAAGGTGCAAAACTATAAACTTGACTCTACTATAGATTTTTCCAATATTAGAAAAGAGGTAGAAACAGATGCCATCATAGAAGCTTTTAAAAAAATGCTAGCAAATGTACATGAGCACACCCTTCTTCTAGAAAGGTATAAGTATGCAGTAGACGAGAGTGCGATTGTAAGTAAATCCGATATACATGGCACTATCACCTATGTAAATGATGAGTTTTGTCGAGCATCTGGGTATAGCAGATATGAGCTTCTTGGTAATACTCATAAAATTCTAAGGCATCCTCAAACAAAAAATGAAGTTATTAAAAATATCTGGTCCAGACTAAATAAGAAACAAATATGGAAAGGCAGAATCAAAAACTTGACCAAAGATGGTCAAACATATCATATTAAAATCACTATAGTGCCAATATTTGATGAAAATGGTAATACTGTTGAGTTTATAAGCTTAAGCCATGATATAACACAAATTATAAAACAAAAAGAGCAAATTTTACGACAAACAACCAACAAATTAACAAATATTCCCAATAGAATTAAACTTGAAGAAGATATGAAAACTTTTCAATCACCAAAACTAGCATTAATTTCGATAGATAATTTTTATGTTATAAATGACTACTATGGCTACGAAACCGGCACTTATACTATAAAAGAAACTGCTAAAACTATTCAAGAGCATCTAAAAAAACATAGTATTAACATGTATCATATATCTTCTCACGAATTTGCCATGCTTACTAATGATGACATAGGCTATTCTGCCTTTGATGAAATATATCATGATATATTAAAAATAATAGACAATTATACTATTAATACAAATGGAAATTCATTAAATATATGTGCCACTGCTGGTATTACATACAATCAGCATAATGCTATTTCCAATGCATCTTTAGCGTTACATCATGCTAGAGAAACTGGCAAATCTTCACTTGTATATGAAGAAGCAAGTAATCTTGTTGGGTTATACAATAACAATATTAAATGGACAAAACGAATCAAAGATGCACTAAATGAAGATAGATTTGTAGTTTATGTTCAGCCTATAGTCGATGCCAAAACTCTTGAAACAGACAAATATGAGTGTTTAGTAAGAATGATAGATGAAGATGAAAACATTATATCTCCATACCATTTTCTAGATATTTCAAAAAAATCAAAACTATATCTTGGAATTACACAAAAAGTCATATCTTCATCATTTAAAATATTTTCTCAACTACCTGATAAATCATTTTCTATCAATCTTTCAGTAGAGGACCTTACCGATAAAACAAACATGAACTTCCTTAAACAAAAAATAAAAGAGTATGATATAGCCTCTCGTCTTGTGCTTGAAATAGTAGAGTCTGAGGGAATTGAAAGCTTTGATGAAATAATTCCTCTAATAAATGAGCTCAAACAATTAGGATGTAGCATATCTATTGATGATTTTGGAACTGGTTACTCAAATTTTGCATACTTAATGGAGCTTAATGTTGATTATATAAAAATTGACGGTTCACTTATAAAAGATATAGACCATAATATCAACAGCCAAATAATCTCAAAAACTATTTTAGATTTTGCCGTACAACTTAAGCTTAAAACAGTTGCTGAGTTTATACACAACGAAAGTGTAATGCATTATACACAAGAGATGGGTATAGACTACCTGCAAGGTTTTCATCTTGGCGAACCTGTGCCAATTGAAACTCTTATGTCTAAATAAAAATAGCTTTTTATGCACTATGAGTTTGAAGAGGATGCTGAGCCAACTTGGCTGATAAAACAAAAAGAAGATGCTCTACTTGCTGAAACAGCTTACGCTAAAAACGAAAAGATTATCTATAAAAAAGGTGATCAGGTAGGTAACTTTTTATTTGTTCATTATAATAAAGCTAAAAATAGAGCTACATTTGAGTGTCAAGAATGCAGTA
This sequence comes from Sulfurimonas sp., assembly GCA_022712845.1. The sequence goes on from JAFLJV010000059.1 coordinate 5,662, forward strand.
GAAAATTTACTTATAATATCTACAGCATTAAAAATAAAAAACGGTGTAAGTGGTATAAATTTCATGATAAACCATTTAAAGTCAAATAAACTCTTCTTTTATATACCATCTTTTGTTATCATTATAAATAAGGTATTTAAATGATTAAAATTATCTCTTTACTGCTCTTTAATACACTACTTTTTGCAGAATATTCAAACTGTGATTTTCAAAATAAAAACTATGAAGAGATTTGTCAAAAAGTTGTAAAAAAAGGTGTTTCTTACAAATACGCAAATGAGTTTTTACTCTCTTACTTTAAAACAAAAAAATTTGATGAGATAAGTTATAAATATCTACAACCAAAATATATCAAACAACATAGAAAAAATGAAAAAAAAGCTAACAATACACTTGTGAAGTTTTTACCAAAAGTTTTAAAACATTTAGAAGAGTACAAAGAAGTTTATGACTATACTGAAGAAAAATTTGGTGTAAATCGTGAAATAATTGCCGCTATCTTACTTAAAGAGACTAAGCTTGGTGTT
>JAFLJV010000060.1 GCA_022712845.1 Sulfurimonas sp.
TACAACTGCTTTTTCTACATCAAGCCATGCTTGATATTTTGCTTGATAAGTCCATTTTGAACTCATCTCTTCTCTTGAATATCTATCTATCATTTATTGGAAGCCTTATAATATTTATATTGTTTTTTTATGCTAGAATTCACATAATTTAAAGTCATTTATTTTACATAATTTTTAGTAAAAAAATGTTTAAACAAGGAAAAGATTTTGCCATTTATTTTAAAGAAAATATTTGTAGAAGAAAAACAAAGAGCTTTTAAATTTCTTGTTAAAGAACTTAAGTATACACAAAAAGAATCTCAACGCTTTATAGCAAAAGGTCGCCTTTTAGTAAATGGCGAAGTTATGAATAAATCTTCACAAGAGATAGAGGGTGAAATAGAATTTATTTATTTTGAACCAATTACTAGAGGATTAAAACCAACTGCAAAGTATGATGAGTTTGTAGTATTTGATAAACCAAGTGGAGTTCTCATTCATCCTCAAAATAGAAATACACCTTACTCTTTAATAGATGAATTAAAATATCAATTTGGCAGAGATGCAAATATCACTCATAGAATTGATCAAGAGACAAGTGGTTTAGTATTATGCTCAAAAAATAAAAAGAGTGAGCGAAATATCAAAATGATGTTTCAAGAGCGAAATATGAAGAAAAAATATCTAGCACTTGTTCATGGAGAGCTAAAAAATAATATCTCTGTAGAAGTACCACTTTTAAGAAAAGAGGACGAAAGGGCAATAGTAAGGATGCTTGTAAAAGTACATAAAGATGGAAAAAAATCAAAAACGGATATAAAGCCTATAAAATATTTTTTAGATAAAAATATGACACTTATAGAGTGCTCCCCACTCACAGGAAGACAACATCAAATAAGAGTACATATGTTTCATGTGAAACATCCAATTGTTGGTGATCCGATTTATGGACAAAGTGAAGAGAATGTTATAAAGTTTTTAGATAAAGAGTTAAATAGAAAAAATCGTATAGATAATAGTGGTGCTTCAAGATTACTTCTTCATGCTAGTGAATTAGAGTTTAATTTATATGGTGAAATTTTTTATATAGAGAGTAATACAGATTTTTTAAAAGTATGTTTTGAGAGTATGAAATTATAAAACCTCTTCTATTCCCCTATGTAGCGAGTAAAACAACATAACTAATGTGAATAACTTTATATACAATCTAAAAACATTAGGTTTATGAATATGTCTATATGTTGTCAACCATCTACAAAGCCCTTAAATAGGCACTTTAAGCATAGTATAAGTTAATGAATTTCAGTAAATTTTTATATAAAATTTCTCTTAAAAGAGAGGTGAATTTTTAAATTTATATGTAACATGACCTTCTTTTATTCACAAGTTAGCACAATGTGTGAATAATTCACATGTTTATAAAATATATTAAATTTTTATAGTATTAAATTTTTTTTAAGATTATTATTGAAGATAATTAAGATTATTTTTTTATAAGAAAAGTAGGGTATTATTACATTTATAAACGACCTCCCTGGAGTGTTGGTCGTTTTACTTTTTTATTACTATCTAAACAGCATTATATCTATTAATAATTTTCTTTACACGATTTTTTAAATTACGAAGTGCTTCAACACTCGTTTCACCATCAGCAGTTAAATTTTCAAAACCATCATCAAATTGAGCTTTAGCAATCCAACCAATTTTTTTATGATATTTTATTCCAACAAAACGAACATCACCAAAGTGATCTTCACAAAGTGAATATATTCTTTTAATTCTATCAGTATTTGTCTTTTGTTTTTTTTCAACCATTATCAGTTCCTAATATGTTAGTTTATATAGAGCTAGATAATCTAGCTTTCTTTTACAATTTTATCATAAGTAATATTAATATAGTGCTTACTTAGTCTTCTTTTTTGTCATCACTAGTAGCAGCTTTCATAAAACCGATTATACCAACAGCAAATACTGCTATTAAAAAAATTATTTGAAATATTTCAACGTAACTCATCTTCTGTCTTCTCCTTTAGTTGACCACAAGCAGCACTGATATCAATGCCCTTAGAATCTCTTATAGTACACAACAACCCATGATTCACTAAATACTCTTGAAAAGCTATCATACTAGCCTTTGAAGGTCTATCATAAGTTGTTCCTGGATATGGATTAAAGTATATTAGGTTCACTTTGGCTTTTATACCACTTAAAAGCTTTATAAGCTTCTTTGCTGAGAGTATATCATCATTCTTATCTTTAATTACTAGGTATTCGAACATAACTCTTTTTCTTGTATCTATAGGAAAACGTTTAACCGCTTCAATGATAGAAGAGATATTGTGAGCTTTATTCATAGGTATAAGTTCAGTTCTAAGCTTATCATCAACAGCGTGAAGTGATATAGCTATATGAACACCTAAATTCATTTCGCCTAATTGGTCAATTTTATTACTTAGTCCGCTTGTAGAGACAGTTTGGCGTTTCCCAGAGATACATAAACCTTCATCTTCTTTAAATATCTCTATAGCTTTTGCTAGGTTGTCTAAGTTATCAAGAGGCTCACCCATACCCATATAGACTATGTTTATCATTCTGTTATGTTTATGATTATTATCTCTCTTTAGAGCTACAACTTGAGCAACTATCTCCCCAGCACTTAAATCTCTTGTAAAGCCACCTTTTGCAGTTAAACAAAAAGAACACCCTACTTTGCAGCCTACCTGAGTTGAAACGCAGATTGTGAACCTGGCTTCTTGAATAACTTCGCCATTATCATCAAATTGAGTATCTTTCATTTTTAGCCATACAGCTTCCATTGTTTTACCATCTTGCATCTGAAGCAAATACTTGATAGTCCCATCACTAGATTCTTCTTTATTTACTATAGTTAAAGGATTAACAACATATTTTTGAGCTAACTCTTCTTTTAAAGCTTTAGGGATATTTTTCATATCATCATAAGAGTTTGCATATTGATGATATAACCAACCATATATCTGTTTTACTCTAAAAGCTGGTTTTATAAGAGTTAGTAACTCCTTTTGTGTGTAATCAAGAAGTGAAGGTTTTATACTCATTTACTAGTAAGCTCCTTGATTCTTTTTGTTACATGTTTTGTTAGAAGTTCTTTAGCTTTTTCATGGTTTTTCATAAAATCTTCATGAGCATTTTTGTTAGTATAGTTAGTTATACAAAAGACTCCACCAGCTGGTATATCAAACTCTTGTGCTATTTTTAAAACAGCAAAAAATTCCATATTTTCAATGCCTACACCGAAGTTTAAAAACTTTTTTGTTAGTTCGTCGTTAGTAGATATATAGTTAGATGAGTTTACTATAACATCTTTTTTTGTATCATCAATGTTAGTAGAAACAACATTATCAAGTGGTGTATATGCATCACTTGATAAAAAAGCTAACTCTATGTTTGAAGCTGTTTTAGATTCAATAATATCAAATATATTATGCTCTCCATAACTTCCAGCAGAGCCAACAAATAGTAAAAATTCTGGTTTATCAAACAAACAAAGTCTTGTAAGGTTCATAGCAGTTTCTATAAGTCCAACTCCCATAGGTTGAGCAAAGTTAAATGTTTCATTATTTCCAGCACATATAATCATATCAATATAATCCTAAAGTCTTACAGGAATATTATTATCATGTAAGTAATGTTTTAAATCCATAATATCTATCTCTTTATAGTGAAAAATACTAGCGGCTAGTGCTGCATCAGCTCCACAATCAAAAGCTTCTTTTATATGTTGCATCGTCCCTGCACCACCACTAGCAATTACAGGAACATTTACAGCTTTACTTATTTGCTCAGTGATATTTAGCTCAAAACCAGCTTTTGTTCCATCTGCATCCATAGAAGTGAGAAGGATTTCTCCACTACCACGATTAACTACTTCTTTTGCCCATTCAACTGCATCAATACCAGTATCAATACGACCACCATTTAGGTAAACATTATAGCTATCACCAGTTTTTTTAACATCTATTGCAGTAACAATGCATTGAGAACCAAATCTTTTAGCACTCTCATCTATAAGTTCTGGTCTTTTAATCGCAGCCGAGTTTACGCTCACTTTATCACAACCAACATTTAAAAGTTTGTATATATCATCTAATTTTCTAATTCCACCACCAACAGTTAATGGTATAAATATCTCACGTGCTACTTGGGCAACTATATCTACTATTGTATCTCGATTATCACTTGATGCTGTGATATCTAAAAATGTAATCTCATCAGCACCTTCTTCGTTGTAACGCTTTGCAACTTCTACAGGATCACCAGCATCTCTAAGTCCTACAAAATTTACACCTTTGACAACACGACCATCTTTTACATCTAAACATGGAATGATTCTTTTAGCGAAATAATTCAAATACAATGCCTCTTTTAATATTGATATAATTATACTACTTTTTACTTATACTTGATGTATACCTTAAAACTAAAAAAAGTATCGTTTCACGTGAAACAAGTAGATATTATTGCTATTATGTAATTATAAGCAAAGGTATTATATAATGCAGGCGATATGAAAAAAGTTGTAGCAAAAAAGAAGTTCGGACAAAATTTCTTAAAAGATGAGACAGTTTTACAAAAGATTATCGAAGCGATGCCCAATAATGATAATAAAATCGTTGAAATTGGACCTGGCTTAGGTGATTTAACTAAATATTTAGTAGATGTCAAAAGTGTAGAAGCTTTTGAGGTTGATACCGATTTGTGTAAACTATTACAAAAAAAGTTTGATAAAGAGATCGAAACCAAGCAACTCCACATAAATTGTGGGGATGTACTTAATGCTTGGCAGAGTAGCTTAATAGATGAGTCTTATGATTTGGTGGCAAATTTGCCATACTACATAGCGACAAATATAATTCTAAAGGCCCTCGCAGATCCAAAATGTAAAAATATACTTGTAATGGTACAATTTGAAGTGGCAGAAAAGTTTTGTGCAGAAGCTGGTCAAAAAGTGTTTGGATCTTTGAGTATAATAACTCAAAGTGCAGGAAATGCGCGAATAATCGTAAAAGTTCCTCCAACTGCATTTGAGCCTCAGCCAAAAATAGACTCTGCAGTTTTTTTAATAGAAAAAAGTAGCGATAGAAGTGATGAGAATTTTGAGGGTATGCTTAGAGTTGCATTTAAGCAGCCTAGAAAAACTCTTATGAAAAATCTATCTAGTACTTATGAAAAAACTATACTTCAAGAAATTTTTGACTCATTAGAGTTGGCACAATCAATTCGTCCTCATCAACTCTGCACTTCTGACTATCACCAACTCTATAAAAAAATTAAAAGGAGTTTGGATGGAAGAGAACATAGGTAATGCAAAAGAAAACCCAAAGCCAGAAATAAATGGCAATGTAAAAGAAGAGGTAAAGCCTTCATATAATCATAAATCTAACAATAATCAAAATCGTAACAATAGAAACAATAATTCTAAGCCTAATAATCAAAATGGCAATAAAAATAAAAATAAAAATGGTGGAAGAGGGCGTCGTCGTCAAAGTACACCAGTAGATGAAAATCTTAAAAAATTTGTAGTTATCAATCAAGAAGCTCATAAACAAAGACTTAATCCTCATTATAAATTAGATTTAAACTCTAAAGATAAAATCCGTATTACACCACTTGGTGGTTTGGGTGAGATAGGTGGAAACATTACAGTTTTTGAGACTCAAAATGAGGCAATACTTGTTGATGTTGGTATGAGTTTTCCAGATGAAGATATGCATGGTGTAGATATTTTAGTACCTGACTTTACATATCTTAGAGAGATTAAAGATAAGATAAAAGCGGTTGTAATTACTCACTCACATGAAGATCATATTGGGGCAATACCTTATCTTTTTAAAGAGATGCAATTCCCAATTTATGCTTCACCATTACCACTTGCAATGATTGGTAATAAGTTTGATGAACATCATATTAAAGAAGCAAGAAGACATTTTAACCCAATTGAAAAAAGAAAAATCTATAAAATAGGTGAAGATTTTGAAGTTGAGTGGATGCATATGACTCACTCTATTTTAGATAGTTCTTCATTAGCAATTACTACTCCTGCTGGAACAGTTATTCATACAGGTGACTTTAAGATAGATCATACTCCAATTGATGGCTATACAGCAGACTTGCATAGACTTGCTCACTATGGTGAAAAAGGTGTTTTATGTCTTTTAAGTGACTCAACAAACTCATATAACCATCTTCCAACACCATCAGAGTTAAGTGTTGCACCAGCTCTTGATAGAGTATTTTCAAAAGCTGAAGGTCGTGTACTTCTTTCTACATTTAGCTCAAACATACATCGTGTACTTCAAGCTATTCAGTATGGTGTAAAACATGGTCGTAAAGTTTGTGTAATTGGTCGTTCAATGGAAAGAAATATAGAGATTGCAATGCAGTATGACTATATTAAACTACCAAAAAGTATATTTATAGAACCAGATCAAATCTCTTCACTAAGTGATAAAGAAGTCCTTATAGTTATAACAGGTTCACAAGGTGAGCCAAGTTCAGCTTTATTTAGAATGTCAATTGGTGAGCATAGACATGTGAAGATTAAACCAAATGATCTTATAGTTCTTTCATCTCGTGCTATTCCTGGTAATGAGGGATCAATTTCTGGAATGTTAAATCATCTACAGCGTGCAGGAGCTAAAATTGCATCTGAGAGAGATATTCATGTTTCTGGTCATGCTTCTATAGAGGAGCAAAAACTTATGCTTCGTCTTGTTAATCCTAAATTCTTTTTACCTGTTCATGGTGAATATAACCATGTTATGAGACATAAAGAGACAGGTATGATATGTGGTGTTCCTGAGCGTAATATTTATATTATGAATGATGGTGATACTGTAGAAATCGCACCTAAGTATATGAGAAAAGTAAAATCTGTTAGAACAGGTAAAACATATATTGATAATCAAAATAACCATAAAATAGATGATGATATAGTTATAGATAGACAAAAATTAGCTTCTGATGGTGTTGTTATGATTGTTGCTCAAGTTGATGGACAGCATACAAAAATGCTGTCAAAACCATTGGTTACTACATTTGGTTTAGTTGCGGATAAACAAGATAAACATTTTGCTAACGAGATGGAAGGTATATTAGAAAGTTTTCTTATCAATATCAAAGATGGACTGATTGAGAATCCAAAAGCATTAGAGAATGATCTTCGTCAAGTTATTAGAAAACATATCTATAGAAAAATGAAGAAATATCCACTTATCGTTCCTCACGTATTTATTCAATAATCATATCCACTTAAAACGAGATTTTTCTCGTTTTAAATATTAAATTTTTCTTTTAGTACCCTTTTCCATATCTTATTTGGTCTGAATTCTTTTGGTGCAATAAATTTAACATTTTTCTCTTTTAAAATACTCTTTTTGTAGTGGTACATAAATATAGAAACTCTATAGTTCATAATGCAGTGTATAAAAACTTTTTTATTCTTTTTTTGTAGAGTTTTTAGAAGCTTTAAGAATAGTTCTAGTCTATCTATCTCTGGGTCTTTCCAAGTAATTGGAATGTGAATATATATCATACCATTTTTTGATACTATCTTATTTTCCTCTTTTAAAGCACCTTTATTATGCATAGCTAAATTTATTACAACATCAAAACCATCTTTTGCTATCAGTTTGAATTGCTTTTTTGTAGGTTGACCAGCTGTTGAAATATTTTTACTGACTTTTATATAGTTTAAAATAGAGTTGATATTATTTCCTTTTATGATTGACTTGGATATGATATTTCAAGTATTACTACCTCTCCATCCGCAGTAAATGGTCCATGTTCTTCATACGGAGGTCTACTTGCATAATGACCTTGCTCAAGCCATATCCCAAATGCATCATCATATAATCTACCTGATACTACAAATATCTCCTCTGGATAAGCATGAGACTTTACTCCAAAAGTTTTAGTTGAGTAGCCATTTTTAAATTTTGTTAATCTTGTATAATCACCAGTTTTAAAATCTTGAGCAAGTGTTAATTGTTGTAAATTACCATAACTTCCTTCAACATCTTCCCATTGCCTTGAACTTTGTGTATTTAAAGGATTCCAATAAGTGTGTATTGATTTCATTTTTATCCTTTTTAAATAACATTATATCTTTAAATATTAAAATTATTAAATACAGAAATAAAGTTTATTGTATAATTACTTATAAAAAACAAAAGGCAAAAAATTGTCACAAAGTAAAGATGTAGAATTTGAAAATGCTGTAAAGAGTATGATGCTTCATGTTGGAGAAGACCCAAATAGAGAGGGTTTATGCAAAACACCAAGTAGAGTTAGAAAAGCACATGAGTTTATTTTTGGTGGTTATAAAGAAGACCCAAAAGAGATACTAAAATCTGCTCTATTTACTAACTCAAATGATGAAATGGTGCTTCTAAAAGATATAGAATTTTATTCAACTTGTGAACATCATCTTTTGCCTATTATTGGTCGTGTTCATGTGGCTTATATCCCAGATGGAAAAGTGGTAGGGCTTTCAAAAATTCCTCGTGTTGTAAATGTTTTTGCTCGTCGTATGCAGATTCAAGAACAGTTAACTGAACAGATAGCAGATGCTATTATGGATACTATAGAGCCAAAAGGGGTAGCGGTTGTAATTGCTGCTCGTCATATGTGTATGGAGATGAGAGGAGTCCAAAAGATTAACTCAACAACAACAACTTCAGCTCTTAGGGGTCTATTTAAAAAAGATGAAAAAACAAGAAGTGAGTTTTTCTCTTTGATTAATTCTCCTACTGGTAATCGTTACTAAATTATATGCCATTATCCTCACTTAAAGATAGAATTTGTGATAAAAACTATTCAGTTGCATTTGGTGAAGTTATTAAAATAAATGCTACTATTATCACTGCTAAGGGTTTAAAAGTTAGTATAAGTGATATGGTGAAAATCATCTCCAATGAAACAACTCAAGAGACCATGGGAATGGTTACAGAGATAGATGGAAATGTTTTTTTTATCACACCATTTAGTTTTGTAGAGGGGTTTTGTTCTGGAGATAGAGTTTTTTTAGATCAAACAGGTTTAAATATACCTGTTGGAGAGGCACTACTTGGTAGAGTTGTTGATCCATTTATGAGACCAATTGACTCTAAAGGTATGATAAACTCTGCAGAGTTAGCACCAATAATTAAAGCTCCAATTCCAGCAATGAAGCGTGGAATGATTGATGAGATTTTTAGTGTTGGTGTAAAAAGTATTGATGGACTATTAACTTGTGGAAAAGGGCAAAAGCTCGGTATTTTTGCTGGAAGTGGGGTAGGAAAATCAACACTTATGGGGATGATTGTTAGAGGCTCTAAAACCCCTATAAAAGTTGTAGCACTTATTGGTGAGCGTGGTCGTGAAGTTCCTGAATTTATCCAAAAAAATCTTAGCGGTGATTTAACAAATACTGTAATTATTGTTGCAACTTCTGATGACTCTCCACTTATGAGAAAGTATGGTGCATTTGCAGCTATGAGTGTTGCAGAATATTTTAAAGATCAAGGCTTAGATGTTCTTTTTATTATGGACTCAGTAACTAGATTTGCAATGGCTCAAAGAGAGATAGGTCTTGCTCTTGGTGAGCCACCAACTTCAAAAGGTTATCCACCATCATCACTTACACTTCTTCCTCAGCTAATGGAGAGAGCAGGAAAAGAGGAGGGTAAAGGTTCTATTACCGCCTTTTTTACTATCTTGGTTGAGGGTGATGACATGAGCGACCCTATTGCTGATCAGTCTCGCTCTATTTTAGATGGTCATATAGTACTTTCACGTGAGCTTACAGACTTTGGTATATATCCACCTGTTCACATACTAAATTCAGCTTCTAGGGTTATGAATGATATTATTTCTGTAGAGCATTTTAAGGCTGTAATGAAATTTAGAAGACTTTATACACTTTTAAAAGAAAATGAGATGTTAATTCGCATAGGAGCGTATACAAAAGGTACTGACTCAGAGCTAGATGAAGCGATGGATAAAAAAGAGGAGATGGAGAAGTTTTTAACTCAAGGTGCAACATTTCAAAGCCCTTTTAATGATACAGAAAATACACTTTTATCTCTTATGGATTTTTCTTAACAATAATTTGTGAATTTATCCAACTATCTCTAGTTGGTCTATTTTCTTGAGTTTGAGTAATAGCAAGTGAGCAAAACGATGTTAATTCAAATTTTTGCATTAGTTGATATATCTCAGAATCTAGACCAAATATATCAACATATGAATATATAATAGTTTCAGCAACTTTATAATTCTTTTTAGAGATTAGAAGTTTAATTTTTACATGAAAACTTACCCTTAAGAGATCACCTATCCTAATATGTCTTGTTGGCAGATCTATTAAATCATTAAGAAGTTCTTTTATTCTTTTAATATTACCATCAAGAGCAAAACTTTCACACTGTATCATCACTTTTGACCAGTGTTTTTCTAAAAATATTCCTAGATTAGTATAGTTTAATGATTTATATAAGTCTAAAATTTTATAGCAGGTTTTAAAATCATTTTTTATATAAGCTTTATAAAGTATTCGCATATGCTCACAATCTTCTTGTAATTTTTTTAATTTACTTTTAATATGTGTAATTTTTTTAAGTGATAAAAGCTGTTCATCTGCTTTATCTAATTGAGCATTTTTTATACTTTCTTTTATATCTTCTAGTTTTTCTTCTATCTCATCATTAAGTGAAGTGTAGTTTGGTATCTGTTTAAATAGTTTATTTGTATCTACAAGTTCATAAACTGTATCAAAATCTTTTTTTTGTATAGCATTTAAAAAAAATAAAAACTCTTTATTTTGAGTTAAAATCATTTTTATGATAGGTTTTTTTGAGATAACAGTGTTATACGCATTTAATAATGCTCTTGCTCCATCCATATTTCCTTGAATAACATGTCTTTGAGCATTTGCAAAAGCAACTTTGAAAATTTGTTCTGTTCTTTTATATTGTGCAGTTTGTTTTAAAGCTGAAAATTTAGAAGCCATTGCATAAACAAGAGCATATTTTTTTTCATAAAAGAGAGCTTGAAAATTACTATAGTTTTTAAAAGCATTAAATAGATTTCTAATTTGTATTTGTTTTGATTTTATATCTTTATAAAGAGTTAAAATCTTAACTGCTTTGGCTTTGTTTTGATTTATAAGTGATTGTGTAGCATTGTGGTAGGCTTTATCAAATTTATTTTCAAGTAGTTTGTGTTCATAAGAACCTTTAAGCATAGGGTCCTTGGCAATAAGTTTAAAAGCTTTTTCTATATAATTTTGTTGAATTAATGATTTTAGTTTTGCTTGACTTGGTAACTCTATGATTTGTATTTTTTTATTTTCTTGTGCAACAACTAAGTAGTCATGTTTTAGTAAAGTTATTTTAACAATATTTGCACCCATCTCTAAATATCTGTTATGTACAATTTTTAATGTTTTAATATTTATAATCGAGATGATATTATTTTTACCTGAGACCATTATATAGTTTGGATTTTGCATAAGTAAGATTTGTTTCACAGATGATAGAGGTGTTGTAATACTTCTATATTCTTTTACATTAACTAAAGAAGTTATATGTATCTCTCCACTATCAGTGCCACTAATAATAGTATCTTTATCTAAAAAACACAGTGCATTTTTACGACTTTTATTGTGAGTTACAATACATCTCTTTGTTTTTAACCTCAAATCTGTTATGAAAATAGCACCTCCATAACCAGTAGATGCTAAGTAATTATCATAAAAAGCAAAAGAACTTACATAATTGTTATTTTCTTTAGGATTTAGATTGTGTGTAGCTCTATCGTAAGGGAAAGAACATAATCTTGATAGTAAAGATGAGTTGTTATATTTATATTGAAGAACTCTTCCATTTTTTGTTCCAGCAATAATGTAAGTTGAGGATGGATCAAACTTTAATATCTCTATATCTTCATTTTCTGTTTGAATACTTGGAAGAAGCTCTTTAGTTTTAATATCTATAAAATATATAGTTCTGTTGTTTGAAAAAGCAAATAGTTTTGAATCAGGACTAAAAGTACAACAAGTTACTTCATGGTTTAAGTAAACATTAGTAATACTTTTTTTAATCTCACATTCATTAGGATTAAAAAATTTTATTCCGTGTAGTTTTGTGCTATATGCCCCAAGGGAATCATTTAAGATTTCTAACTCTGTTATATCAGACTTGGCTGTTTGGCATTCTTGTATATTAAGCATAAAAGATTATAGTAAAACTTGACTTAAGTGTTCTTAATATATTTTATCCACAATTAGTTGAGTAGAGACTCTATTGTTGAACTCATTTTTAGTTACTCTATAGCTACATGTTAGTTTTTTTTCACTTGGCATTTCAAAAACTTTTTTAAATAAAATTAGCTCTAAAGTTTGCCTCTCGTGAGTAAATTGTCGAATAACTATTTTAGAGTGTGATTTATCTTTTCCAAATAGTTTAACTTCAATTATGTCAGCATCATTTATAAAAAAAGATGGACGAGGGTTTGCCTCACCGTAAGGCTCAAAACTATCAAGTAAATCTAATAACCCTAAATCTATCTCATCACTTGGTAATATACCAACTGCTTTATCTTGTGGTATAAAATCATTAGGATTTAGTTTTGAAGCAGACTCATTTATAGTAACTCTAAAAGTATCTATATTTTTCTCATTTAGCCCTAATCCAGCTGCCATTTTATGCCCGCCAAACTTAGTTAACAAGTGTTCACTTGCCTTTATAAGCTTGTAAATGCTTACATTTCCAATACTTCTAGCACTACCTTTTGCTACACCATTCTTGATACTCAAAACTATAGCAGGTTTACCAAATGCATCTACTAGTCTTGCAGCAACTATGCCAACAACACCCTCATGCCATCCTTCTTTTGCAACTACTATGATACTATCAGCCTCACTTGCATATTCTAGTGCTTCTTTTGTAGTTTGTGCTTCCGTCTCTCGTCTAAGCTCGTTAAGTGAGTTTAGTTTTTCAAACTGAGTATAAGCAGTGTTAATATCTTTTGCAGTTAAAAACTCTAGTGCGATGGAAGCATCTTCAAGTCTTCCAGCTGAATTGATGCGTGGTGCTATTTGAAAACCAATATCTTCAGATGTGATGGATGATTTATTTAAAAAATCTCTTATGATGATAGAAGATGGTCTGTTAGAGTTCATCAAAACTTTTAAACCCTCTTTTACAAGTGTACGATTTATATCTATAAGTGGCATAATATCTGCAATGATAGCAATAGCTAAAATATCCAAAAATTGTCTCATATCTATAGAGAGACCTAACTCTTTTTTAACAAGCCCCAAAAGTAACCATGCAACTTGAGCACCACAAATTTCTTTAAATGGGTATTTACACTCAGATAACTTAGGATCAACAATTGCATAAGCTTCTGGTAATACTTCAGATGGAGTATGATGGTCTGTTATGATAAGCTCAATACCTCGTTCTTTACAGATTTTCGCAGCCTCTATAGCAGAGATACCATTATCAACAGTGATAACTAAATCTGAATCTATCCTATCTAGTACAGTTGGACTAACTCCATACCCATCATTAAAACGGTTAGGGATAACAGCTTCAAGTGGATAAGGAATTTGTCTAAAAAACTCAACCATAATAGCAGTAGAACTAACCCCATCAACATCATAATCCCCAACCAAAGTTATCTTTTTACCCTCTTTTATAGCATCTGCAATTTTCTTAGCAGCCTTTGGAGCATCATGAAGTAGAGCAGGGTTAGGAATCTGTGAAAGCTTTTTATCTTCTCTATCAAACCTCTGTGAAAGAAGTTCAAAAAGTGAGTGTTTTGTAAGAGTTGGTAGGTTTGTCATATATATTATCGTTTAATGTATTTCTATTAATTCGGATGTTCCAATGGATAAATCATCACATAACCATTGCCACTCTTCAAATAGTTTTATTTTACCATTCTCAAGTAAGGTAGCACTTGATAAGCATTTGCCAATTTTTAATTCCCCATCAGTATTGATATGATGATAAACAAAATCAAACTTACCATTTCCTAATTGCTTTCCAATTAGATTACCTTTGATAATTGCTCCACCATTATATTGTGCAGATATAATATTTTTTTCTTGTGAGTAATGAAAAGTTGTATAATTACTAACCTCTCCATTTTTAGAGTTTGATAATGCTTTGAATATTTTTTTGTCTAAATTAATCAAAATAATCCTATCGTTTAATTATAAATAGTTTTAAATAGAGAGTAAAAACCTATTCAGCACCTAAGCCAGCTTTTACAAAAGCTAAGATAGATGGGTTTGGAGTTTGGAGTCTTGATGTGAACTCTGGGTGAAATTGTACACCTAAGAACCATGGATGATCAGTTATCTCAATCGTCTCTATAAGACCATGAGATTCACCAGTTACTACCATTCCAGCATCTTCTAGTTGTTTACGATAAGTTGGATTTACTTCATAGCGGTGACGATGTCTTTCGTGGATAGTTTTTTCTCCATTGTATGCTTCTCTTAGGAGAGAACCTTTTTTTGTATCACAAGGATATTCTCCAAGTCTCATAGTTCCACCCATTGGTGATTTATGGGTACGAATTTGAGTATCTCCACTTTGATCTAAAAAGTTATCTATTAGATAAACCATTGGATGAGGTGTCTCTTTATCAAATTCAATAGAGTTAGCACCCTCTAAACCAAGTACATTTCTAGCATATTCAACAAGTGTAAGTTGCATCCCAAGACATATTCCAAGATATGGCACTTTATTTACACGAGCGTACTCGATAGCTTTGATTTTACCCTCTATTCCACGATTTCCAAAACCTCCAGCAACTAAGACAGAATCACAGTCACTAAGAAGTGCCTCAGCACCTCTTTCTTCTAGCTCTTCTGAATCAACCCAGTTTATTTCAACTTGAGTATCAAGATGAGCACCAGAGTGGATAAGTGACTCAGTTAAAGATTTGTAAGCTTCTTTTAATTCAAGATATTTACCAACAAAGCCAACGATAATTTTATTTTTAGGAGAAACTATCTTTTTGACTAAAATATCCCACTCTTCCATATCTGGAGTTATCTCACCAAGCTCTAATTCTTTTGCAATAGGGTCTAAAATATTTTGTCTTAAAAAAGACATTGGAACCTCATAAATTGTTCTAGCATCAAGTGCTTCAATCACGCTATCACTATTAACATCACAACTCATAGCAAGTTTTTTCTTAAATGTTTTAGGAAGAGCATTTTCACTTCTTGCGATAATCATCTGAGGAGTGATACCAATACGGCGAAGTTCTTGAACTGAATGTTGAGTAGGTTTAGATTTTAATTCACCAGCAGCTTTTATGTAAGGAATAAGCGTTACATGAATAAAAAATGTTCCTGCTACATCATCATCATGTTTCATCTGACGAATAGCTTCCATAAAAGGAAGACCCTCTATA
>JAFLJV010000249.1 GCA_022712845.1 Sulfurimonas sp.
ACGACGCTCTTCCGATCTGGCTTTATTTAGTACAATTTTAAGAAAAAAAGAGTTGGCTCTGCAAGTAGTTACACACTTTTACCAAGCAAAATCAATAGATGAAAATCTAAAAGCATTAAGAGAAAAAAGTGTTACCTTAACGGCGGAACTGGTAAGAGTTAAAATGAAGTATGATATAAAAATGATTACAGAGGATGAGGTTTTAAAACTTCAATCTGAGTATGAAGAGAATCAATATAATATACAAGAGTTAGAATATCAAAAAACTTATATGTTAAAAAATCTTTCTTTATTGGCTGGAAAAAGTATTCAAAAGCTTGATGATTCAACTCTTCCAGAGGTACAAAACTTAGAATTTAGTGATAGTGAAAATATAAAAGCAATGCAAGAGAGCGTAAAAGCACTAAAAGAAAATGTCAATGTTGTCTCCTCACTTAAAAAACCACAACTAAAACTGGAAAATAGTTTAAATGTATATGGATATAGTGATTACAATAAAGTTGTATTAAAAGATTTACCAAAGCAACAAAATCAACTAATGTTAACACTAACATATAACTTATTTGATACAAGTTCTATAGAAAAGAGGCAGGCTACCTCTTTGATAAAAAGAGCTAAAGATGAACAACTATATCAGTTGAAAAAGCAAGAAAAAATAAATCATGAATTAACAAAGCTAAAATTACAAACACAAAAAACAAAAATAAAATCAGCTAAAAGTGCACTTGATATGACAAATAAACTATTTGAAATAGTAGAAATAAAATATCAAAATGATGTAGTCGATAACATAACTTATCTTGATGCTCTGAGTGCAAAGGTTATAAATAGAGCAATATATAAACAATCTTTGTATGATTATGAAATTGCAAAAGCAAACTATTATTTTACAAGCGGTATTAACTATGAAGATGTTTTAAGTATGGACTTTTAAGTATGTCCTCTTACTTATAACTTGATTGACTTCCACTCAACTCATATGATATAATCACACTTAACAAATAATTAAGTGCCTGACCATAATAAGTGTAATATTTAACAATTTTTAAAAGGTTTAGTTTCAAGGCAAACTTTTGTTGGCGATACTAGTATCGTTAACTAAAGTTTAACGCAGAAAATGAATCTTTTAAAAGTTGCCCTTTGGGTGAGAAGATAAACTATAATCTACTTCGTTAAAAGCTCTTGAAGCTACTAGTAGCTCCTGCGAACTTTTGCCTTATACCTTATAGTTTCTTTTCTCATTAAATATGACACTTATTATGGTCAGGCACTTATATAAATTTAGGAATATTAATGAGTAAATCTTTATATGAAACACTTGAAATATCAGAGAGTGCAAGTGAATCAGAGATAAAAAAAGCATATAGAAAATTAGCAAGAAAATACCATCCAGATGTAAACAAAGATCCAAAAGCGGAAGATAAATTTAAAGAAATAAACTCCGCCTATGAAATTTTAAGTGACTCTAAAAAGAAATCTCAATATGATATGCATGGTGATAGCATGTTTGGTGGACAAAATTTTCATGATTTTTCCCGTTCTCATGGTGGTGGCGGTCAAGGTGATTTAGATGATATTTTAAGACAAATGTTTTCCGGTGGTGGAGGCTTTAGTGGTGGTTCAAATCCATTTGGTGGAGGCTTCGGTGGGCAACAGCAACAACCAAATCTTGATATGGAAACAGGTGTAACAATCTCATTTAGCGTATCTATTTTAGGTGGTTCTCATTCAGTTGCAGTTAATGGAGATAGATTTGATATTAAAATTCCTGCGGGTGTTAAAAGTGGTGAGAAGATGCGTGTTAAAGGAAAAGGTCATGCTCAAGGTGGTAGAGTTGGAGACCTGTTTTTAAAAATAACGGTAGCTCCAAACCCTGAATATATAAGAGAAGATGATGATCTGATTAAAACTTTTGATGTTCCTCTTTATGCTGCACTTTTTGGTGAAAAAATAGCTATTAAAACACTAGAAAAAGAGATAAAACTAAAAGTTCCTCAAAATACTAAAAATGGACAGCGATTTCGTGTTAAAGAGATGGGTGCAATGAATAGAAAAACAAAAACTCGTGGAAATCTTTATCTTGAAGCAAATATCACTCTTCCAAATGTAGATGAATTTGATGAAGATTTAGTTGATATAATGAAAGAAAAATTACCTAAAGAGTAATAAAAAGAGATTAGTATATCGAGCTTCTTGTTGAAGAAAACTTAAGAAATAAAATTAAGGGAATTAGAATGATACACCAGTATGATGAACCAGTTTACTTAATCAGTATTGTTGCAAAAATTTTAGAGATACACCCTCAAACTCTTAGACAGTATGAGAGAGAAAATCTTGTAACTCCTTCTCGTTCTAGTGGTCGTATACGACTTTACTCTCAAAGAGATATAGATAGAATAAAACTTATTTTAAGGCTTACTCGTGAGCTTGGTGTAAATTTGGCTGGAGTAGATATTATCTTAAGACTTAAGATAAATGTAGATGAGATGGAGCAAGAGATTGCTGAACTTAGACATGAAGTACAAAAAGCTAAGAACTCTTACTCAGTATCACCAGACAAGGCGTTAGTAACTAAAAAATCAATCTACGAGATGATAATCTTTGAAGACTAAATAAATCATAATCTGCTTTGTTAAAACTTTTTGTAGCACTATATGTGCAACTGCAAGGTTTCGCCTCATATCTTATAATTTATTCTTATTTTTTAGATTATTTACTCTTTCAACCTTTTAATATCCGCACCTACATTTTGTAATTTAACTTCAAGTGAATCATAACCACGGTCAAGATGATAAATACGATGTACATCAGTTACACCATCAGCAATAAGTCCAGCTAAAACTAAAGCACTAGAAGCTCTTAAATCTGTTGCCATAACATCTGTTCCACTAAGTTTAGTACCACCTTTAATAGTTGCTACATGCCCATTGAGTGAAATATCAGCACCCATTCTTTGAAGCTCACTAACATGCATAAACCTATTTTCAAATAGTTTTTCTTCTATGATAGAAGTACCATTTGCTTGAGTGGATAAAGCCAAAAATTGAGCTTGCATATCTGTAGGAAATGCTGGATATTCTTGCGTTACTATTTTAACTGGTTTAATTATATCTGATGGATGAATTGTAATAGAATCTTCACTTATTGTAAATGTACTTCCCATCTCTTCAAGTTTTGAGATAACAGCACTAAGGTGTGATGGATTTACATCTGTAAGTGTTAACTCAGATTTTGTAATTGCTCCAGCACAAAGGTATGTTCCAGCCTCTATGCGATCTGGAATAACTTTAAATTCATTTATATTTATAAGCTCTCCAGATGTTCCAGTTAT
>JAFLJV010000061.1 GCA_022712845.1 Sulfurimonas sp.
AAATCTCTTTATGGTACTTCTGCCGCACAACAACCTGCAAAAGAGGATGTAATCCTCAATACTCCTCATATTGGAGTAGTGTTAGAGTCAGTTAATAGTGGTGGTTATACATACGCTAGAGTAGATAATGATGGCAATATTTATTGGATTGCAGGACCAATGTCTACAATTACAAAGGGAACAAAAGTATCTTTTATAGAACAAATGGTTATGGTTGATTTCACAAGTAAATCATTAAATAAAAAATTTGAATCTCTTATGTTTGTAAGTGCTATAGTGCCATTAGATAAATCAGGCAAACCAATAGCTACAACACAAAATAATCCTGCACCTGCTGATCATAATCACGTAAAGAATGGATCACATGATAGTATTAAAGCAGTCTCAAATGAACCTATAAAAATAGCAAAAAATGCTAAAGGGTATAGCGTAGAAGAGTTATATACAAAAAAAGATTCTCTTAAAGAGAAAAAAATCAAAGTTGATGCTCAAGTAGTTAAGGTATCTAAAGGGATTATGGGTAAAGACTGGGTTCATTTACAAGATGGGTCAGGAACTGAGGGAACAAATGACATTATAGCAACTGCTGTAATGGGCTCAACTGTACAAGTTGGTGATAAAGTTACCACTGATGGTGTGATTAAAACAGATGTTGATCTTGGTTATGGTTATAAATTTCCAATAATAATTGACGAAGCAAAATTTACTTATCTTAAATAATCTATAGGAGCCTCTTCTTAATGCTCCTATAACCGCTCTTTCGCTTTACCTATTTGGAAAATCTTTAAATAATTTATCTATAACACTATTTATATAAGCACTTTTTTGCTCTTGTGTATATTCTGAAGATAATTGATCTTTTGCAATACCTTGCCATACAACTCTATTTTCTTTTACATCAAAAATTTCAAATACTACTCTTCCTTCTTCATACTCATAAGTTCTAGTTGTTACTCTTATATCTGACTCCATTAGTAAAGAAGTGTCATCATCTAAAGATTTATTTAATCCTATATATGGGTAAGAAATCGGTCCTATACCCATAGTTTCATAATTTGTTTCTACTTGACTTTTTGTTTGTATATCAAGGTGCATTGTTATATAAAAATTTGCTCTACTTTTAGAAGTACTAGTATATCCCTTATTTTGCATATATTTTTCTAATGATTTACTAACTCTTTGTCTAGTAAAATCTTTTTCATCACCTTTTTTAGTATATATAACTTTAAACGTAGATAATAAAGAAAAATTATATTCAGGATCATGATCAACTTGTGTTTGAAGGGTAGAACACCCTCCTATTAAAAAAGCACATATTAATACCGATAGCCATTTTTTCATAATTTAGTCTTTCTTTATGGGCTTAACTTTAATCAATTTATTACGATTAAAAGATGCCCAAATAATTAATACTATCACTACAGTAATAACATAATATATCCATTCAGGAATAGGCACTGGATCACCAGATGCATATGAGTGTAGACCTGAAAGGTAATAATTAACACCAAAGTAAGTCATTATAACTGATGAGTATGCTACAACAGAAACGGCATTATATATAAAGTTTGAGCTTATCACTTTAACAAAACGCATATGAGTTGCAAATACATAAATCAAGATAGTTATTAATGCCCATGTTTCTTTTGGATCCCAACCCCAATAACGACCCCATGATTCATTAGCCCAAACACCACCAACAAAGTTTCCTAAAGTAAGAAGTGAAAGTCCAACAATCATAGACATCTCACTAATTCTTGTTGATTCTAAAATATTTACACTGATTTGTTCTTGTCTATTTTTATTGCTAAGCATAATATAAAAAATAAGTGAGATAAACCCTAATAGTGTACTAAGTCCTAAAAATCCATAACTTGCGGTAATAACCGATACATGTATGGTCAACCAGTATGATTTTAAAACTGGTGCTAATGTAGTTATTTGTGGATCTAACCAACTTAAATGTGCTACAAAAAGAGTAATACCAGCAAATATTCCTGTTGTTGCTACAGCTAATTCTGATGATCTTGCAAATAAAATTCCTGAAAGTATAATAGACCATGATATATAAAGCATAGCTTCATATCCATTACTCCATGGTGCATGTCCTGAAATATACCATCTTAGTCCTAAACTAATTGTATGAGCAATAAATCCTATAATTAAAATCACTAAAATAACACGTACTATACGTTCTAAATCCAACTTTGGTTTTGCTAAACGAACAAAAATCAGTATCAATAAAACCAATCCTGAGAGTAGATAAATTGGATAAAGTCTATCAAATAAATTAAGCTCATTATATAAAAGTTCTGCCTTAACTATTGTATCATCTGGAATTAATTCTGGAGATATTTTCTTTTGGTATGCTTTTATAGCATCAATTGCTTTATCAGCATCACTCCAATCACCTGTTTTAACACCTTTGTTTAACCCTGCTGCATTTTGTCTTAGTAATGCAAGAACTTCTTGTGAAGCTTGTTCTGGGAACTCTTTTATCGCATGCCCTGGATAGTACCATTTATTATCAGGATCTCCCATCAAAGGAAATACACTCATAAAACGACCTGAGTAAACCATATACGCTACATTTATTCTTTCATCTACCTTGATGATTTCTCTATCAAATGTACCTCTTTGTGAAGCACGCTTACGAATAGACTCTTTTGCTATTTCGGCAAGTATATATTCCCCATGTCTATTAAAAGCTTTAGAGTAAGCAACTCTTTTTTGTGAAGGCTTCATACCAAAAAGTTTTTTTACTTCTGGATGAAAAACCTTAATCATTTCAACTTCTTTCCATTCTTCTGAATTATATGTCATACTTAAAATAATTTGATTATGATTCATCCCAAACATAGAATCAGTTCCAGCTATTTTATTTAAATACTCACTAGTTAGAGTATCAAGAGGTTTAATCCTACCTTGAGTTTGCACGACCAATGTTCCATAATGATTTGCATGCTCTGCATTAATATTTTTTAAATTTTCAATATTTATGCTAGATGCAGATAATGGCTGTGTATTAAATAGTGTTGCAACTACAACAAATGCTGCTATTAAACTAGCTTTATACTCATATTTCTTTTTAGAGAGTCTTCCAAAATGACTATTTGGGTTTAAAAGGTTTAAAAACATTCCTATTGCCAAAAGTGTATAACCTAAATATGTTGGCCATTTTCCTGGATCATGATTTACCGAAAGAATTGTTCCCTTCTCATCTTTATCATATGATGATTGAAAAAATAAATATCCCCCATAATCAAGAACATTATTCATATAAATTTTATATTCTTTTTGAACAAGATTTACTTTATCTATTAAAGTAACATCACTTTCATATGATGATGGACTCATAGAACCAGGATATTTTCTCATTATAAAATCTCTTAATTTTAATGAAAATGGTAGTTCTAAAATCTTTGAACCCCACTCTAAAGAAAAATCAACTCCATCTATAGTAAAATTCTCTGTATAACCTTTATATCGTTTGCCCATTCCCATAAGAGCCACTTCACGACTTTGACCATTATATTCAACATCTACAATTAAAGCAGATAGGAGTTGATCTTGTGTTTTTAAATTAGCACTCATACTCTTTTTGTATTCATTTTCGCTAATTAGTTTTACAGAGCCTTTAACAAATGCTTTTCTAGAAACAAATTTAAAATTATTAATATTTAATAACACCCTTGTATCAAATTTATATATGTTTCCTGCTTTATAAAAACCTTCTGATTTATCACCCATTTTTAAATATTTAATAGGAACATTTGATATAAATGTTATCTCTTTATCTCCATCACTAATCAAACGAAATGTAGGTTTACTTTCACGTGGCTCTTTATCAAAACTTATTACAAATGGACCAAAATCAAGAATTTCACCACTTTTTATTATGTATTTTTCAGGACCTTGTGGTGCATATATTACAAATTCAACAGTTGGAACTCCAGTTGGATCTTCAACAGCACTTTTAACAGCTTGTTTAATAAAATTTTTATATTTTACACTAACATCTTTGCCATCAACATCAAGTGTATTATTAAATTTTTTTCCACCTAATTCTGATATATAAACTATATCTTCTGTATAAAATTCACGAGAGTTTTTTTGTGCTTTTATTTGTAAAAAAGCATCAGAAGAAAGCATTTGATTTACAGTATCACCTTCTCGTATATGCATTACACCTTCATAGCCATAATAACGAGTGATTCCAGAGCCAACCAAAACAACCAAAAAGCCTATATGAAAGATTAAAACAGGTATTTTTTTCTTCTGAATCATTTTATAACGAATAATATTTCCAAGTATACTAATACCTAAAAATATCTGTATAGCTTCAAACCACCATGTTGCATAAATCAACGCCCATGATGTATCTATACCATGGTCATTTTCTATAAATGTTCCTACTGCACTTGCTATTGCAAATGTTAAAACTAGTACTACCATTAATTTCATCGAAATTAAAAATAACCATAATTTTTTTATAACTACCATTTTTTTCCTTAAGCTTTGTGAATATTATATGTTATAACAATACTTTATAATATCATATAAAATAATAGTCTATCATACTGATACTAAGCAATAGTTAATATTTACTAGCTTTTATGGAAATGGGCTAATATCAGGATCAGTTACACCACCCATACCTCCACCATGACACATACCACCACCACAACTGGTTCCTGATATATCATTTGTATTTATATCAGTAAGTGCATTTTTCTTAAATCCAGTAACTTTTAAACTGCTACCTAGATAATTATATGGTGCAGGAAAATTATCATATCCTATAAGACGAGATATTGGTGAACCATGTGGAACTGCTACATGGCATGTTACACAACTGAAATTTCTATTTCTCATAGTAGAATTCCATTGATTTTTATGTGGTTCATTAAGATCATGACAATTTTTACAAAAATTACCACTATCTCCAGTAGTCCCTATATCATTTGTATCATATAGTGTAATATTATCAGCTTTAGTTGGCCAATAATTATTACCATTAGCACTACTTAACATAAACTTCTGACTAGAACCATGTGGACCTTTTGGATCAACACCATTTAACTCATTATCAGCACCATGACAATCTGAACAATACATTGTATTATTTCCTGCATTTGTATTCCATGGACCAAGAAGTTGTGTCGCATCTAGAGCTTGAGGAAAATATGACCCTGGTCTTCCAGCTGCACTATTTGGAAAAACTACAGGATGTCCAGATTTATTATTTTTATTTAACTCCCATGCTACATCGGTAAGTGGAACATTAAATGGATCGCTTACTGAGGGATAAACTGATGATGGATTATTAGGGGCTATTGAAGCTCCTAGTCCCCAATATGAATGACATTTAAAACAAATCTGATACTCTTTTGTTGATTCTGCTATTGTTGTAAAACTTGTTGGTTGTATCCACGATACTGGCCATGTAGGTTCAACTCCTGTAACACCCTTTAGTATCCCTGATATATTGTTTGTTGGTGTTGCTAAGTATGTTGTACCTGCATAGTAGTTTTTATTTGTCATAGTAACTCTATGTGGATTATGACAATCAACACATTCAACATGTTGTGAATCTGAAAATGTTAATCCTTTTGAACCTGCTGGATATCTAGTTATATCTGTTCCATAAAATACATCTAAATTTGTATGCACTCCATCAATATCTTTTACTGAACCATGACTATATGGTCTATCCAGTAGCGATTCTATATCCGTCATCTCAACTCTTGATCCTGTACCATGACAAGGTGCAACAGAACGATCATCTGCTGCTCCCATAAAACAAGTATTTTGTTCTATTTTTCTTTGAAGATATGGCTGATTAGCCGCTGCATTATGTGGTGTATGACAATTTATACAAAAAAGAGTTGATATTGTTCTTGCTCCGTATCGATCTTCTATTGATGTATCCATATAAGGCATACCTAATGCTTGATGTGGATTAGGAGGGCCACCTGAAGGTCGTTTTTCATGACATGTATTACATGTATCTAACATATTTGCAACTAGTGTATCATTTGTACTTATATGTAAAAATTTATTACTACCGCCATTAGCATTTGGTGCTTCTTTATGTGGATCATGACAAGATGAACACTCTACATATTTACCAGAGTACCCTGGATATTCATAAAGTTTTATTGGAGAAACTGGTGTTGTTATTAGTTCTGCACTACGAGTTCCTGTATCAAAGCTTTTTACAACTGTAGAATCATAAATAACTCCAACTGGATGATGAGAAGACAAGTCTGTTCCTATATATCCACCAACAGTTGATGGCATATTTCCTCCATCAACACCGCTCATTGTTATAGTAGCATCATATTCTCTTCTTAGTTTAGATACTGAGCCAATTGCAACTGTTCCATCATGGCAACTTAAACATTGACGTGAAAGTGCTCCTGGTGTATCATTTGCACTTCCTAAATTTGTCTCCATCTCTGGATAACCCATTCTTCTAAGATGATTACTATCGTACATTGTATAATTAGAAGCTGGCATGCTTCTATTCCAAAGTGGTTTACCAACTGCTTGTGCAAAGTGTGGTATATGACAAAATACACAAATTTCTGCTTCACTTACTGCTTTAACAGTTCCTGGGCTTGTTATTGAAAGATTATGTTTAGTATTAATAATTCCTGCATTAAGAAGACCTGCTAAAAATATTAAAGTTCCTAATATAAATAATTTAATTAATTTCATATGAAATTCCTCTACATTAACTAAGACTTATTTATCTATTATAACCTAATTTTTATTTAATAAAAAATAGAGACACTTTATAGATAATTAATTTAATTTTTCTTTTGGTTTATCTTTTTTTAATTCTGTCTGGTTCTTATTATTAGGATTTTTAAATTGTTCTTCTTGAAGATGTTTAATTGCTATAATCATCCAGTCTCCATCTATCTTTTGCAAGGTATAATGCATTTTATAAAATATTTGTGTTGGTTCAAGAACTATTTTTTTAGTAGAAATATCAACATAAGAATAACTCCAATTTTCCAAAGTTTTTATAGTTACATTGTTTTCATTATAAGCAATTGCTCCAAATCTAAAATCATTAATTTTTGCAAGCATAACAAGGTTACTATCATGCCAAGCTTTTACCCATAACATCAATTTTGTAACCATCTCTTTTTTCATAAAACTTTTAAAAAAATCAGTTTCGCTAGTTTTTGCCATCTTTATAATGCCATAGTTATATTTTAAAAGAGTATTTTTTATGGCCTTATCTTCATTAGCTTGCAGAGTTGAAGTACAAAAAAACACTATCAATATAAATAATATATACTTCTTCAATCATTAACCTTTAAAACTATTGATAGCATCCTTTATATATCAACTAAATTTTTAATTTGATATATTTAAACGCTTAAATATTTGAAATCTTCTGTTATTTGTGTCACTAATATATATTTTATTTTCTTTACTAATTGAGATATCTATAGGAAGAGCAAATTCCCCTTTGTTAAACCCATATCTTCCAAATAACATTAATAATTCTCCCTTTTGATTAAATATTTGGATAGCATTAAACAAGGTATCATTTACATAAATATTTCCTTCACTATCAAGTGCTATTCCTCTTGGATTTGCAAAGTTACCTATCTGCTCTCCAAGCTCCCCAAAAGAGTGTATATATTTACCTGTACTATCTAATATTTGCACACGATGATTCATGGAGTCAGTAATATAAAGTTTTCCATCTTTATCAATGTCAATATATGTCGGTCTATTAAATTCACCATCTTGTTTTCCATGTTTACCGATAGATGAATGTATTTTCCCATCTACACTTGTAACATGAATTTGACTAGATAAAGTATCTACAATATAAAGTTTTTTTTCATCTGGTGATAAAGCTATTCCTACAGGTCTTTGTATTCTTTTATCTTTAATTATATGACTAAAGTCTCCATTTTTTTTAAAAACATAAATTTTTGCACGAACAGAATCTGAAACATAAATGTTACCTTTTTTATCAGAAACAACATCTACAGGATACATAAAGTTTTCTTTTTTAGAACCTTCTAGCCATATAATTTCATTATCACTTTTATCAAAAACATAAACTTTTTTAGCAAATATATCTGTTGTATAAATTTTATCACCTGCTACATGTATTCCAAATGGTGCTAATAAAGAAAAATTATCTTCTCCAAAAATAAAATCTTTTAATTTTGCAAAAAAACCTTTTTCTATTCCTAAATCCTTGGCTTTATTTACTGAAGATATGTATTCTATTCTAGGTATATCAGGAGCTTGTGGCCAAACTAATTTGGTACTATCTTTTGCATATAAAGAGTTTATAAATACAAAACAAAGACTCATGTATATAAAATTTTTCATTATTTACTCCTTAAAATGTTCTTTTAATTTTTGCTAGTAATACTTGACGAACTAACTCCGTTGCATTTGTATTCGTTTTAGAATAAGAATAATCATAATTATATGAAATTGATATTGATGTTAAGCCTAATTTGGACATTAATTCTGTTTCACTAGAATAATCTAATGTATTATAACCTAAATTTTTATTAATATTTAATCTAGTTGAAAAATTTAATCTCCTAAAAAAACGATATCTAAAATTTAGATTTGCTTTTAATAATTCACTTTTTATAGTTGTTGAGCTACCACTTGTTTCTTTAACTTCTATCCCAACACTTGAGTTCAAGCTTCCTTTTATCCCCACAGGCATAAAATGATTTAAATTATCACTATAGGTTATAGTAGTTTGTTTATCCAATGAAGTATATTTTGCATCAAAAGTATTTCTAAAACTATTAAAACTAGATAAAAAAGAAAAACCTGTATTATACTCATCTTTAGAATTTTCTGTGGATCTAGTTCCTATGTAACCAATATTAAAATTTAAATTTGACTTTATAGATGGATAATTTTTAAAATAATCAATTTTTGTAGTTATTGCAGTATCATTCGTATTATTTGATGTATTTATTACTGACGTTGTATTTGCATCTTGATTTATTGATGTAGAATTTTGTTGTCTAAATGTAGTTCTTAGTGAACCACTGTACCTTATTTTACTTTGTGGTGATAAATTTTTTGATTTATTATAAATTCCACTTAACATTAATGATGCAGAATCTCCACTTGAAGAGATTCCTTCATAAGAAAAATAATTTAAAGATTGTGAAAGAGTGATATTTTTGTTTAAAACATAATTAAACTGCTCACTAATATCAAAAGTATCTGTTCTATCTAAAATAGTTTTTGTGCTATTAACATCTTTTAAAACTTGAACATCAGATCTACTAAATGCCACCTCTGCATTTCCATAATAATCTTTACTTGGTTGCCAATTTAAATTAAAATTTCCTCTTGTAACTACATAATCACTTGCAGATGATGTGTTATATCCAATTACAGAAGACAAATTTAAAGTATCTGTTATTTTTGTATTATATGAAAAATCAATACTATCATCATTTATTGTTTCATCAGTTTTTATCCCTGACGAATATTCTTGAGTATCTGTAGTAACATGTAAATATTTCAACATTATACTATCCACTTTTGTTCTATACTCAACAGATGTTCCATACTGTGAAGTTGTTCTATCTTGAAGTTTATCTTCAGAATTATCTATACTCGAAGATTCTGATGCATTATAATTAATATTTATATTACCCATCTTAGCACTACCTGATAATCCATAGCTGTCTTGTTTTGAATCTAAATTAATAATTTGACCAGAATTTATGCTTGTTCTTGGTCTATTTGATGTTCTATAGTATAGTCTAACAGGATAATTACTACTTTTTATAAAATTAGTGTCTATTGAAAAATCTTCACTATTTTCTTCTGTTTTTCCGCTATTACTGATGCCATCTTGTGTTATATCATCAAAACGAATTAGACTTGACAATCTATATGAAAAAAGATTAGGGTTGTAGATATGTCCATCATAATTAATTCCATATTCTTGAGTAAATTTTTTCTGTGTGGTAATTGAAGTTATATTATCATAAGTTTCATCTGAATACAAAAAAGACAAAGAACCACTGACTCCTCTGTCTTGGTATCCCTTTGCATAAACTATACTAGAATTAATAAATAAAAAAAATATTACTAAATTAAAAAAAAATTTCATCAACAATTACAATTATTTAATAATCTTTGCTTTTGATTCTAGTTTTTCAAGTAGATCTTCTTTTATTCTATTTTCTTCTTTTTTAATCAAATCTTTTTCTAAGCTTTTTTTTACTTTTTTAAAAGGAAGTTGTTTAGGTGCTTTTTTATCTGTTACTTTTACTATATAAAAACCAATATCTTTTTCGATAATATCACTAACTTCACCCACTTTCATATTAAAAGCTTTTTTCTCAACATTTTCATGAAGACGTCCTTTATGTAAAAAGCCCATATCTCCACCTTTAATACGACTCATTGCATTTGAATATTTTGCGGCAATATCACCAAAATCTTCACCTGATTTTATTTTACTTAATGCCTCTGCTGCTTTAGCTTTACCTTTACTTCTCCCTTTTGGATCTGTTGGATTATTTTTAATATATATCAAACTAACTTTTACTTTTTCTGGTATTTTAAATTTATACATATTTTTTTTATAATACTCTTTTAATTCTGCTTCTGTTTTGGTTACTTTTAGTTTTTTCACATATAGTTGCTCAAGTACACTTTTTTTAGCATATCTTTTTTTCAATATCTCCATACTTAACCCAACTTTGCTTAACTCTCTCTCAACTATCTTTTTTGAACCAAGTTCATCTATTAATTTTTTATGTATTTTTTTCAATTCTGTATCATCAGGTTTTATCCCTAACGAAAGTGCATGTTGATATAAAAGGGTAGACTTTATAAGTACTTTCATCGCTTTTTCTCTAGTTTTATTCAAACTACTCTTTTTAGCAGATGCATGATATGCTGACATAGGCATTAAAATATTTACCTCTTCTTGTAAATCTTCTTTAGAAAGTGCCATTCCATTTACTACTGCGACAGTATTTTCAGGCATTATATTTTTTCCTAATAATATTGTAAATGTGAATGTTATAACTAAAAATATTTTTTTCATTTTATATCTGCCTTTTTTTCTTTATCTAATATTTTATTTTCATCTTGTTCTATCTCTTCTTTTGTTTTTATCCCTGTATATTTTTTATACTCTACAGGATTATCATTTTTCCATTTTTCACTTAGAAATTGGAATGTTTGTACTCTTCCTGTAAAACCATCTGCAATTACTATTTTATCATTTTCATCAATATACAAACCTGCAATAAGTCTAAAAGTACCTGGTTTTGTATAACCAGCATGACCAAAATAAAGAAGTAGTTCCCCTGTATCACTAAATATTTGAACATTATTAAAAGCACTGTCTGCTACATATATATGACCTTCTGTATCTACTCCAACACCTTTTGGTCTAGCAAAATTACCTGGTCTGTCTCCAACTTTTCCAAATCTTCTTATAAATTTTCCATCTTTATCAAATATTTGAATGCGAAAGTTTTGTGTATCTGATACAATAACATTATTATTTCTAGTATCAATTGCAATATTAGTTAAAAAATTAAACTCCCCGTCACCTACTCCACGCTTTCCTATTGTAGAAATAAGTTCTTTTGTTTCTAAATCAAATACCTTAAAATTATGTCCTTTTGTATCTGCAACATAAAGACGATTTAATTTTTTGTTTATTGTAAGTCCTGTTGGATGAGTGAAAAGTAATTTATTACCTATAGCATATTGATATTTTCCTTGTTTATCATATACTATCACCGCTTTATGTCGTGCATCAGTAACATATACCATTCCTTTGCTATCTATAGCAACGTCTATTGGACTAGCCAAAGCACCAGGGCCAGACCTACCAAAATATGAAACATCTTTTGTTTTTTCATCTATTTTATATACAAAATTTGCTGCTGTATCAACTACATAAACTTTACCATCATATAAATTTACACCGTATGGTTTGATGATTACAGGACTTGAATTTTTACTCTCAACTGTTTCACCTAAAAACAGATCAAGTGCATTTAGTTTTGATGCTTCCTCTTTTTCACCTCTATATGTATCTAAATATGCAACTCTAGGTTCAGCAGGTGCACTAGGAAATACAATAATAACTTCTTCTACTTTTACAGCTTTTTTTGAACAACCTTGAATCAACAATGTAACTATTATAAAAAAAAGTACATATATCTTTTTCATAACTCAATTCCCTTTTTGCAAACTTTTTTTATATTCATCATAAAATGAATACTAATGTCATCCCATGTTTTTCCAAGATGCTGGTCAAAACATGCTTTATTTAAAGAAGACAATGCATCACTTGCATTAAAATCAAGTAAGTTTAAGACTCCTACACTGTGTAATGTATCCTTTTTGATATAATAACTCATATTAATATTTTTAACTACATCATTCATTTTAACTTCTAAAATTATACTACCCTTTTTATAGTTAAAAGCTATTTTATTTTTTTTATTTTTTTTGAGCTTAGCGGCTGCAACAACTTTATCATGATTTTCTGCTTTGAGATCTAAAATTTTTGCTTCAATTTTATCAATCTTTAGTACATTGAAAAAATATTTTGAAAGGTTTGTACTTACTTCACTTTGTGTAGTGTATAAACTTTTTGTATCTATCTTTACACTATAGTTTTTTAAAAGTTCTGAAATATTTTTTGCATCACTGGAGTTTTTCTTATATTCAATATTTTTAAACCTACCACTAACCCCAACTTTAAAATTTGTTTTATAACCTTCAAAATAGATATCTATATCTTGTTCTTGTTCTAATGTACAACTCTCAATACTTTGAGTATTAACTTTAATATTACTTGCATTAACAATAGATAGAAGAAAAAGAAAAAGAAAAATAATTTTTTTCACTACTAATCCTTATAAGTTTTTTTTATATTCCTAAAATTTATATAAGTATATCAGTTAATATATAAATGTTAAGACAATATTTTAAAAAAAAAGTGAATTTGAAACATACAGTGTGTATAAACTACTAAGTGAGTATTCACTTAGTAGTTTGAAGAGTAGTACTTATTTTAAATACTATTATTTATCATGACAACCAAAGCACAATGCACTTTGTTTGTTTGTATGACGAAGGTAATTTACCTGCTTACTTACATTTTGAGCTAAACCTGTCGCATTATGTGGATCATGGCATGAAGAACACTCAACTTTACCACTTCTAAGTAAAGATGCGATTGTATTTACTCCACCAGGTGTTACCCATCCACCACCAGTAGTTGGAAGTGTAAATGCAGTAGCTCTAAGTCCCGCCTTAAGTGGATCATACACTATAGAAACTGGATGATC
>JAFLJV010000238.1 GCA_022712845.1 Sulfurimonas sp.
AGGAAGACTTAAAATGGGTCCTCAACAGATGCAATTTTTAACTCGTTATGAAGACTTTAAACCAAGACGTGGTGTTTTAGTTCCTCATAAAGAAATTAAATTTGTAGGTGGCATGAATACCGCTGTAATGACACTAAAAGAGATGAAGTTTAAATAACTTCATCTCTTGATTATAGAATTCTTTAAGAAGCAAAACCTGATGTAAAGGAGTCTTTCTCGACTACTATCTTTTTTTGTTTCTCTTTTCTTTTTGTATCTTTCTCAACAAATATTTTCTTACGAGTTTTTGGATCCATCTCTGTATAATACATAACAGCAGAGTAAGTTCCTGGTGTTGGTGTAAACACTTGAGCTTGTTCAGGATTCATTTGTAATTCATCAGTTGTAAATCTTTTAAGCTCATGCATATCTTTTTCTTCACACCCTGGATGTGCAGCTATAAGATAGTAAGTTAAAAACTGGTTCTTGCCCTCTTCTTTATTTAGCTTGTCATACATCTTTTTAAAATCAACAAGAGTCTCTTTTCCAGGTTTTCCCATAAGCTCTAACACATGCTGTTGTGTATGTTCTGGTGCAACTTTAAGCTGTCCAGATATATGATGCTGAACCATTTCTTTTAAATAAGAGTATCCATTTTTTTTATCTGCAGTAATTAAGTCGTATCTCACTCCTGAAGCAATAAATGCCTTTCGAACACCCTCCACTTCTCTCACTTTTCTAAGTAAGTTTAGGTTTCTTCCATGATCAACATGCATAACTTTACAAAGTCTCTCAGCATCTACACAACGAATATCATCACATGTACCTTTTTTAAGCTTTTTCCCACACTCATAACCGTACATATTTGCAGTTGGTCCACCAACATCAGATATGATACCTTTGTAGTCTTTATACTTATTAAACTCTTTTGCTTCTTTTAAAATATTACCCTCGGTTCGTGTACGAATAGTTCTACCTTGATGCACACCAATAGCACAGAAGTTACATTCACCCCAACAGCCATGATGAGTCATAATTGAGAACTTTATGGTCTCTAGGCACTTTACCTTGCCCATTGCAGCATAATATGGATGAAGTTCTCTTGTAAATGGAAGATTTGAGTTTGCATCCATCTCTGACTCATCTAAATAATCACATGGAGGATTCTGAATTAGAAAGCGAGAATCTACTCTTTGACAAAGCCCCGTTGCACTAATTGGATCATTATTATCATAAAAATTATCAAAAAGGTCTATATATTTCTCTTTGTTATCAACACATTCTTGATGTGATGGAAGTTGTATAAATTCATAGTTTGGCTCTTTTGCTATATAACAAATACCTCTAATATCTCTAAAATCTCTGCCAGCATCTAAAGCTTTTGTTACTTGTTCTAATGCTATTTCACCCATTCCGTAGATAATAATATCTGCTTTAGCATCAAATATGACTGGTTTTTTTAACTTATTTTGCCAATAATCATAGTGAGTAACTCTTCTTAAACTTGCCTCAATACCACCTAAAACAAGGGGAACAGTATTTTTAAAATATCTTCTAATTAAATTACAATATACACTTAAAGCACGGTCTGGTCGTTTATCATTTTTTCCACCAGGGGTATAGTCATCAGAGTTACGGAACTTCTTTGTTGCAGTATAGTTTGAAACCATAGAATCAACACTTCCACCGCTAACACCCCAGTATAACCTTGGCTCACCTAAACGCATAATATCATCAGGAGATTTAATATCAGGTTGACCTATCATACCAACTCTGTAGCCCATTCTTTCAAGCATTCTACCAACCATAGATATACCAATAAATGGGGAATCAATATAAGCATCCCCACTTACAAGAATAATGTCACATTTGTCCCAGCCTAAAACATCCATTTCTTCTTTTGTTGTTGGAAGAAAATCTTTAGTTGTAAATGTAACAGTATCTCTTTTTGGTTGTTTAACTTTACTTCTTCTACTCAAATTTTTACCTTTTTAAGTACACTATAATATAATTTATTTTTTAAGAGTATAATTATATCATCTCATCTAAATAAAAAGACATATAAATGCAACGTAAAGAAAGAATTCAAATAATAAAAACAGTAAGTACAGTTGTATTTTCAATTATAGTACTACTATTACTTGTTCTTGGTATTAAGAATTCAGATTTTGGTAGCATTAAAAAATATGACAGTAGTGGAAAATCACCAAGAGAGATGATGACAAAATTTATAAGCTCTTCTGGAATGCAAGTATCTATAACAAATGATGAAGTAGCAAATCTTGGAGACTTTGTTTTTAATATTGCAGGAGATAGAAAACTAATAGCCAATATATCACTAAAATATAAATCTAATACAAAAGACAACTCATGGTTTAGAAGTAAAGATGATATAAAAAAAGAGATTTTGAAAAAAAGTGTAATACTAAGAGATGCTACAATTAATACAATGCTTGGAAATCCTATTGCAACAGCTAATAGTGAAAAGATGAGAAAAGAATTAAGCGATACTTTAAATGAAAACCTCTCTACTGGTGAAGTAATAGAGGTTTATTTTAATAAGTTTATTATTCAATAATACTTAAAAAATATTATTGAAACTGTGATTGTAAGAAAGGAATAATCTGTTTTTTACGACTTAAAACACCACCTAGCCATATTTGAGAATTTTCAAGTTTAACATCAAATGCATTCTCAACTTTACTTTCATCATCACTAACAACTAGAAGTTGAGAACCCTCTTTTATAATATCTGTCAAAAGTAAAATAGTTGAGTGTAACCCACCCTCCTCTTTTAACTTTTTCATATCTGCAAATAGATCATCCTTCATATTATCAAAAACACTCAAATCAACAACTTCAAGCTGACCAACTCCAAGCTTGGAACCACCCATATCAAACTCTTTATAATCACGAGTAGTTAAAGCACGAGAAGTTGCTCCTTCTACTGCTGATTTAACTATAAACATCTCCATACCAAGAGCTTTATAATCCTCTATTTCAGCTATTTTTGCTAACTCTTTTACAGCTTTTGTATCTATTTTTGTACAAGTTGGAGATTTAAAAATTATAGTATCACTTAAAATTGCACATACCATCATACCTGCTATATTTTTTGGAATTTCAATTGAATGATAATCATACATCTCTTTTATAATTGTATTTGTACACCCAATTGGGCGAATCCAGCACTCTAATGGTGTATTTGTAGTTAAATCACCAAGTTTATGATGATCTACAATTCCAAGTATTGTAGCATCCATAATATCTTTTGGAGCTTGAGCTTTATCTGAGAAATCTACTATATAAACATTTTCACCTGCTACAGAAGTTTTAAGTTCAGGAAGTGAAACATTAAATTTATTTAATATAAACTCTGTTTCAGGAGAAATATCACCTT
>JAFLJV010000062.1 GCA_022712845.1 Sulfurimonas sp.
AACGTTTAAAAGTGATAAGAAGTCTGTTCCTCGCTCAGTAATAGACTTAGTATCTAACTGACGAAGTAAAAATGAAACTGCCTCAGTATCAAAACTAAGAGGTGATACAAGATAAGAGTTCTTAGCAAAAGCTATAATCCCTATACGTTCATTTGGAGCATCATCTAAAAGAGTAAGCGCTTTTTGTTTTGCAGACTCTAAACGGTTTGGATAGATATCTGTAGCAAGCATAGAATCAGATATATCAAGAGCGATCATAATATCTGCACTTTTTGCTTTTATCTTTACTTTTCCATCATTAATAACTGGTTGAGCTAAGGCTAAAACCATAAAAATTCCCATTAGTAAAAACAGAGCATTTCTAGCTTTAATTGTTAAAGTATTTGCTGAGACTCTTAGTTTACTCATAACTTCATCAGAAAAGAAGTGTGCTTGAGTCTCTTTTTGAGTAAGTAATAAACCAAAAAGTATAAACATTGGAACTGACATGTAGTATAAAAATTCAGGGTGTAAAAAACTCATGCATTACCCCTTTTATTTCTCAAAAACACATAAAGCATTAAAGATAGTAAAGATATAAAAAGTGGAAAGAAAAAGTAGTAGTGAGTGTTAGTATAACTCTCAGATTTAATTTCTGATTTTTCTAACTCGTTTATTTTATTATAAACTGCTTCTAACTCTGTTGCACTTGAGGCTCCAAAAGCAACTCCATCAGTATCTTTAGCAATTTTAAGAAGTACATTTTGATTATACTCTGTAGGATTTCCAATACCAATAGGATAAACTTTAATCCCCTCTTTTTTAGCCATCTCTAGTGCTATATCTAAAGGAATTTTATCTATTTGGGGCGTGCTATAACCATCAGTAAGGAGTATTGCCACTTTTGATGTTGACTTACTCATCTTTAGTAAATTTACGCCTTGCGCTAAAGAGGTATTTAATGCTGTATATTTTCCAGCCATTCCAATATATAGTTGAGATACTATTTTATTTAAGATATTCTCATCATATGTTAGAGGTGAAGCTATAAATGAATACTGACCAAATACAACTAGACCAATATTATCACTTTTTCTCTGACTTATAAAATCACTAACTATCTCTTTTACAACATCAAATCTTGTCAGGGAAGGATTGTTTACATCAAATCCTCTAGCCTTCATAGATTGTGATGCGTCAAGAATTACAGCTATTTCATAACCATCTTTTGGTTCTATATCATAAGTCTCATCTTTAACCGGACTCATAATAGATAATACAATCATACTAATTCCAAGCCATTTCAAAACTAAAAGTAGTTTAGATGCTGAAACAGATTGTTTTAAAAAGCTACCAGTATGTGGAAAGTAGATAGAGGGAACTTTCATCCTACAAAACTTAGCACAAAAAAGAAAAAGTACAAATATTAAAGCAAGATAAGGGAACTCGAAATAAAGTCCATCAAACATCAAGCATACCTTTGTATACCTCTATAAATCCTAACATCTCACTATCAAAACTATCTACTTCTTTTTTGTACTTATAAACTTCTAAACGATTTGTTATGTTTAAGTACATCTCTGAATGTCTAGGGCTATCATCTGCAAAAGTTGCACCATATGTTGTAATAGAATAGGCACTTTGCTTTGTATCATCTAGATTTAGTTCATTTAGAAGTTTAAAGTGAAATTTTCTAATATTAAAAGCATTTCGTTTTTTGTTCCATATATAAATCAAATATCCAAGTAAAATTATTACTACAAGAACAGCGGTACTTGTTGCTAATAAATAATATAAAGAATATTCTTCAACATCAACTATAGGTTTTATATCATGAAGTGGGATATCATAGCTTTGAATTTGTTTTGCTTTCATCTACCTACCCTCAAATAATCTTCTAAGTTCTACACTTGCGTAAGAATCTGTATATATTTTTGTAAACCTAATTTGGTCACGACGAAGTCTGTCATAAAGTTTATGGTCATGTGCTTGAACTTTTTTTGCATAAGCTTTTACAGAAGATTTATTGAAATCACCCTCTAAAACTGCCCCAGACTCTGGATCAACTAAAGATGAAAACCCCATCTCTGGTGGATGCTCTTCTAGGTGATCTCTTACTATAACAGATACTACTTCATGCTTTTTAGCAAGTAGTTTAAAATCTGGAATCTCAAAATAATCTCCAACAATAATAACTAAAGATTTTCGTCTTAATCTCTTAAACAAAGTTTCTGCAATTACTTTAAAATCAACTTTTTGATTGAGTGCATCAAACTCTAAAATTTCAGATACATTTTTTTGGATTTGATGTAGTTTTTTACTCGGCTTAGATTTACTTATCATCTCATCTGTAAAGATATATGAACTCAGTAAATCTCCATTTTTTAAAGTAGAAAAAGAAAGAAGTGCTGAAATATCTGCGATAGTCTCTTGTTTAAATTTTTTAGAACCAAAATGTACACTTCCATTTAGAATTGAGACTACCACGACATTAAGCTCACGCTCTTCACGAAAGATTTTAATAAATGGCTTTTGCATCTTTGCTGTGATATTCCAGTCAATATGACGAATATCATCACCAGCCATATATTCACGAAGCTCTATGAAGTCATAACCCTCACCTTGAAAGATTGAGGGATTGTTACCGACCATTTCGCTAAAGACTTGACGTCTTGCACGAACTAAGATTTTTTGTAATTTACTCAAGATAAAAACCTATGGTATCGCTACAGTCTCTAAAACTTTTTGGATAATCTCATCACTTGTGATACCTTCAGCTTCTGCTTCATAAGTCATAACAATACGATGACGCATTAACTCTTTTGCGATGTAAGCAACATCAACAGGAGTTACAAAATCTTTTCCACGCATATATGCCATAGCTTTTACAGCTTTAAACATATCAATACTTACACGAGGTGATGCACCAAAC
>JAFLJV010000063.1 GCA_022712845.1 Sulfurimonas sp.
GACGAAGTCTCTCACTTCCATACTCTTTTAAAATCTTCTCAGGAGCAATAACATTACCCTTAGATTTTGACATCTTTTCACCCTTGTCATCTACAGTGAAACCATGAGTTAAAACACCTTTGTAAGGTGCCTTGTGCTCAACTGCACAAGAAAGAAACATTGATGATTGGAACCAACCACGATGTTGGTCTGAACCCTCTACATAAAGGTCTGATTGATATACTCCAGCATCATAATTGCGAGATTTTAAAACAGAGTACCAAGTTGAACCACTATCAAACCATACATCTAAGATATCTGTAACTTTTTCAAGATCTTCAGCTTTATAACCAGAACCAGGATAAAGAAGCTCAGTTATATCCATTGAGTACCAAGCATCACTACCTCTCATCTCAAAAATCATAGCTACATAGTTTAAAACTTTCTCATCAAAGATAGCTTCGCCAGTCTCTTTAACTCTGAAAAAAGCGATAGGAACACCCCAATCTCTTTGACGAGAAATACACCAATCAGGGCGGTTTTCAACCATTGATTTTAGTCTGTTTTTTCCAGTTTCAGGATAAAACATAGTTTTTTCAACTTCACTTAGAGCTATATCTCTTAAAGTATTCTCTTGGTCTTCAGGTTTTTCATCTACAGAGATAAACCACTGTTTAGTTGCTCTAAAGATAAGTGGAGTATGACTTCTCCAACAGTGTGGATATGAGTGGATAAATTTAGATTCTTGAAGTAGTGCGTCACCTAAAAGTTCTAAAATTCTATCGTTACATTTAAAGATAAGTTTACCAACAAACTCTTCAGGGTTTGGAAGTAGTTTTTCTTTAACAACAGTTTCATCAAAACAACCAGTCTCATCAACAGGCATAACAACTTCTAAGTCATACTTAAGTCCAACACGGTAATCATCTTCTCCATGCCCAGGAGCAGTGTGAACACCACCAGTACCACTATCCATTAGTACGTGATCTCCTAAGATAACTTTTGAAGTCCTACCATTTAATGGATTTATAGCTACTTGGTTTTCAAGCACTTTAGAGTCGATGTCTTGAGCTATTTCACCCTTAACAACACCTAGTTCTAGTAGTGACTCAAAAAGAGCTTTAGCTACTATAAAACCATCAGTTGTAAGCACATATTTTTCTTCTGGATGAAGTGAGATACCTGTGTTTGATGGAAGTGTCCAAGGTGTAGTTGTCCAGATAACTAAAGCTGCTTTAGAACTTAGTGATGCTTTAGTTTTTGCAGCGTCACTTAACTCAAACGCTACATAGATAGAGTGAGACTCTTTATCTTCATACTCAACTTCAGCTTCAGCAAGTGCAGTTCTCTCAGCCCATGACCAGTAAACAGGTTTTGAGCGTTCAATTAAAAGACCTTTTTTAGCAACATTACAAAGAGTTCTGTATATATTTGCTTCAAATTTATAGTCCATTGTTACATAAGGATTTTCCCAGTCAGCAAGTATTCCTAACTGTTTGAACTCTTCTTTTTGGATATCAACAAACTTTGCTGCGTGAGCACGACAAAGCTCTCTTACTTTAGATACCTCTAAAAGCTCTTTTTTCTTTTTACCACCAAGTTTTTTTTCAACTTGTTGCTCGATTGGTAGACCGTGACAATCCCAACCTGGAGTAAAACGAACAGACTTACCACTAAAGTAGTTATGTTTGATGATGATATCTTTTAAAACTTTGTTTAGTGCATGACCTATGTGGATATGTCCATTTGCATAAGGGGGTCCATCATGAAGAGTAAAACTTGGTGCATCTTTACGATTTGTTTTCATCTTTTCATAGATTTTATTTTTATCCCAAGAAGCATAACGCTTTGGTTCATTGTTGATTAGGTTGCCTCTCATGGCAAAATTTGTAGTTGGTAAAAGTAGTGTGTCTTTGTAGTCCATATCTGTTCCAAATATTATAAAATTTTTGGATTATATCTAATTAAGGTTTATTTTATTATAAATTTATTGTGGATATAATGAGCTAGATTTAAAATATGCTACTACAAGGTTATCACAACATGAAATTACATCTTATATTTATTGGTAATAAGTTTATATATAACAAGTCTCTAAAAGAATATGTGATGAGAAAAGTTGAGCAAAAAGCTGATTTTGTTGACTCTATTACTTATTTTAAAGAGAGTGATAATTCTCTATTTTTATATTTAGAAAATGAGTTAAATTCTCAAACAAAACTGCTCATAGTTACATCAAAACAACACTTTTCAACTGTTGGAAAACTTATATGCACGGCAACAAGTGATAATCAAATATTAAATGACGGTATGCTAATCCCATCTAAGGTTGGTGTTTTTGAAGATGGAAGTTATCTTTTAGAATATGGTAATTGTATAGCAAATGTTTTACATGTTGATGAGATGCAAGAGTTTCCTGAAATACTTATGCATTTTGAAGATTCAAAAGCTACTGTGCATGTATTTGATGAAGATAAAGAAAATGTCTTAGCAATGCTTAATCCAGTTGCACAAACATATGAAGTTAAAATAGATATAGTAAATATTATAGATGGTTGGTTACGAGTAGATGTTAGAAGTAAAAAGTATGGAGATTTATCAAAGTTTATAACTTCTGCAAAAGAACTTTTGCCAAATAAATTTATAGGTGCGTCATGCATTGTTAGTCATATAATTGGAAGACTTGAAGTGAACAATAAAAAAATTACTTTTGCTGAGAGTTGCACGGGTGGTTTATTAGCTTACTATTTTACAAAAAGAAATGGAGCATCTAAAATTCTTGATGGCTCTTTGGTCACTTATTCAAATGAAATAAAAAATAATTGGCTTGGAGTTGAAGAAGAGACTCTTAATAAATTTGGTGCTGTAAGTAATGAAGTTGTATCTAAAATGAGTGAAGGAGCTATGGGTGTTAGTAATGCTGATTATTCTATATCCATAAGTGGGGTTGCTGGTGAAGGTGGAGGAACAGAATTTAAACCAGTTGGAACTGTATACATAGGTATAAGAACTAAAACAAATCATGAAGAGCTTCGTTTAAGTTTAAATGGAGATAGAAACTACATACAGTATCAAAGTGTACTTTTTTGTATTAAAATGCTTTTATTAACAGATAAAGAGATATTTTTTTAAATTTAAGGACTTTTATCTTGACAATTAAAACCTATTTGCCTATAATTTCGACCTCTTAATAGATAGAGGAAAACGTCTTGTTAGCTCAGCTGGTAGAGCACGTCACTTTTAATGATGTGGCCGATGGTTCGAATCCATCACAGGACACCATTTTTTAATTATTTGCACTGAGGTTTAAAGCTCACGTACTATCTGTACGCTTCACTTGAAACTTAAGCACAACTAATTCAAAAAAACATTTAGACTAGAAATATTTAATTTTTTCTTAATCGAGGAAAAAATTTATGAAGCATACATTAGTATGTGAATGAATTTTTGACGAAAAGTAAGGAATAAATTTGCGGTGGTAGCTCAGTTGGTTAGAGTACCTGCCTGTCACGCAGGGTGTCGAGGGTTCGAGTCCCTTCCACCGCGCCATTTTTGTTTATTTGCACTGAAGTTTAAAGCTCACGTACTAATGTACGCTTCACTTGAAACTTAAGCACAACT
The DNA here is from genome assembly GCA_022712845.1 of Sulfurimonas sp. Next base: position 3,601 of record JAFLJV010000063.1, read on the forward strand.
AAATCAAAAAAATATGTATAAACTAAAATTCTTGATTTTTTCTTTAATCTAGGAAAGAGTGAATGAGGTATACGACAAGTATCCGAATGAACGAATGATGACGAGTAAAGTAAAAAGCACAATTTTGGGCGTTTAGCTCAGTTGGTAGAGCGCTACCCTTACAAGGTAGATGTCACAAGTTCGAGTCTTGTAATGCCCACCATCAATTAACCTTTTGTTAAATGAAAGTGACCCTTTCGTCTAGTGGCCAAGGACACTATCACTTCATGGTAGGGACAGAGGTTCAAATCCTTTAGGGGTCGCCACTTATTGGTGTTATTTTAGAAAATTCTTGATTTTTTCTTTAATCTAGGAAAGAATGAGTGAAGCATATTTTAATATGTGAGTGATTGATTGACGACTAGTAAAGTAAAAAGCATAATTTTGGGCGTTTAGCTCAGTTGGTAGAGCGCTACCCTTACAAGGTAGATGTCACAAGTTCGAGTCTTGTAATGCCCACCATTTTTGCAATATTTGCACGAAATGATTTGTTTATGTACTAAAGTACACTTCACAAAGTATTTAGCACAACTATTACAAAAACAAGTTTTTTGCTATTAAGTTACAAAAAACAAACTTTTTAATTACAATAATAATTTTTCTTAATCGAAAAAAAGATTTATGAAGCATGCTTAGTATATGAATAAATTTTTGACGAAGAGTAAGGAATAAATGCGCGGTGGTAGTTCAGTTGGTTAGAATACCTGCCTGTCACGCAGGGGGTCGCGAGTTCGAGTCTCGTCCACCGCGCCACTTTTTTTATTTAATGATCTGGCTTAATGTCACTAATATCAAATGAATATGTTTCATCTTCATCATCTTTTATGTCATAAATTAAATTATTATTTATTTTAGACATTTCAAATAGTTTTATTTTAATATCTTCACTTACTATATGTTCTATTAGTATTCGTTTTGCAATAATTCTTATTTTTATTTTAAGTATGCTTAGTTTTGATGATGATTTAATGGTTGCAGTAAGTTTATCTATTAAATCTTGATGAAATTGTTTATGTTCTTTTAGTGCAGGATATTTTATAGATTGCATATATCTTTCTTCATCTTGAAAGTGATTTTTCATATATTTACTAAGTTCATTTAGTATAATTTTGAATTCTTGTTTTGTGTTTTTAGTATCATCTAAAGTATACAGTCTAGATACTAAAAGAAATAGTTGTTTATGTTGGGTATCCATAGCATCAATGCCTAGTTTATATTTATCATCCCATATTATTTCTTCATTTATTGCCAATTTTGATCCTTATATAAAACTTTTAGTTCCACGTCCATCATACATATCTTTATACCTAAATGTGATAAGATTTTGCATAATAGCAAAAAGTATGATAAAATTTAAAAAACTACTTCCACCATAGCTAAACATGGGTAGAGGAACACCAACAACTGGTGCATAGCCTATAGTCATAGCAATATTTACTCCCATATAAATAAAAATCATAAAAGATAATGAAACAGTTACAACTTTTATGTAATAGTCACTATTAAAAATACTTAAACTCATAAGATGTAAAATAAGCATAACATAAATTAGTATAATTCCCAAAGCTCCTAAAAAACCACTTCTCTCAACTAAAAAAGCAAATATAAAATCACTTGTTGCGATTGGTAAAAATCTCATTTGTGTTTGGGTTGCATCCTCTTTTGATTTTCCAGTTAAACCACCAGAACCAATAGCAATAATAGATTGTTGAACATGATATGATGGTTTTTCACTAAGAAAATCTATAATTCTAACTTTTTGGTAATCACGAAGTAAAAATTCATAAGTAATTGGAGAAAGTAGTAATATAGCCCCTGTTATAACAGCCCATATTTTCCAATAAACACCAATATAAAAAAGAACTCCATAACCGATAAGAAGAAGAACAAGAGCAGTGCCCAAATCAGGCTCTTTTGCAATAAGTATAAAGGGCAGTAAAATATAAAAACTAATTTTGGCAAAATCTTTTATTCTATAGCCATTTATTGGAGGTGGATTTTTATGTATAAGATATGCAAGCATTAAAATAAGAGCAGGTTTTACAAACTCTGAGGGTTGGATAGTTGCATTTATAAATGGAAGTTCTATCCATCTTTGTGCACCTAATCTTGCATGTCCAAAAAATTCTACAGCTAAAAGTAGAGCAATGTTTATCCAGTAAATCAAAGGAATAAGCCAACTCATTCTGCGAATAGGGAGTAAAAATACACCTAAAAAAACTATAA
>JAFLJV010000064.1 GCA_022712845.1 Sulfurimonas sp.
CTTTCTACCAATAACAACTGTATCTTCACTTTTTAAAAGTTCTCTCTCACTTGCCCTAAGTAGATGTTGTTTTGATTTTAGATATTTATCTATAGTATAAATATTTGCTCTTTGATTTTGTGAATTTTTAAAATACGCAAATTCATCAATTGTTTTAATCTCTATTTTTTTTAGTAAACTCTCTCTATCTTCATCAAGATAATCAAAACTTTTTTTAATGCCATTTAAATATTTTTCTAAAAGAGGTGTTGCATAATTGTGTCTAAAAGAGTTTCTTTTAATATCTTCATTTAAGTTACTCTCATCTTGAAAATATTTAATATTTCTAGTGTTTGAGAATTCAAGTAGCTCACTTTTATGCAAGTGCAAAAGAGGACGAATTAGTTGATAATTTTCTCTTTGTTCAATACTTTTCATCCCAGCAAGCTCAACACAACCAGCACCTTTGCAAAACTGCATAAGCATCCACTCAAACCTATCTCCAAGATGATGAGCTGTTAGAAGATTGTCATATTTATGTATAGAGACTAACTCTTTAAAGAAGTTATACCTTATCTCTCTTGCAGATGATTCAAAGTTTTTCTCAATCTTTTGAGCATTGTGGATATGATATTTTAAACTGTTTTGAGACGCGAGTTCTTTTGCGTAAGCAACTTCTTCTTTACTTTGCTCTCTAATTCCATAATCAACAATAGCGATATCAAATTTTATACCATTTTCTTGTAAAATAAAAAATAGAGCTGTAGAGTCTACACCGCCAGAAAAAGCTAAAAGATTTTTTTTATCTTTTAATTTTGAAAGAATATTATTTTCAAGCATTATCTACTGTAGTAGTTAAGATATTTCCAACTAGGTCTGTGATTTTTGCTTTATAAATTTTACCAAATTCTAAATCTTCATCTTTAGCTCTATCATTCACATAAATCTCACCATCAATTTCAGGTGCCCAGATAGTCTCTTTAGCACTTAGAAGGTACTCATGCTCATCACTCTCACCATCTATAACAATCTCAACCTCTTTGCCAATCTCGTCTCTAAGAGACTTCTCTAAACATTGTGAAGATATATCACCTAAAATATCTGCACGCTCGGCTATAACTTCTGAAGGTATTTTTTCACTCATATCAAAAGCAAGCGTTGTTTCTTCATCTGAGTATGAAAATACATTAATTCTATCAAATCCAAAAGATGAAGCAAATTCACACATCTCATCAAACATCTCCTCAGTTTCATTTGGATGACCAACTATAAAACTAGTACGTAAAAAAGAGTTAGGAAGGGACCTCATATAATTTAAAAGTTCTAAAGTTTTGCTTTTTCCAAAACCACGCTTCATCATAAGTAACATCTCATCGTTTATGTGTTGGATAGGCATATCAAAGTAGTTATGAAAAATTTTACTTTTTGCTATATTTTTAAGAAGTGAAATAGTTGTTGTTGTAGGATAAAGATAAAGAATTCTTGCACTTTTTACACCCTCAATAAGCTCTATTCTTTGAATAAGTAAACTTAGCCCGTCTTTGATATTTTGATCTCTTAAAAATGATGAGCTATCTTGAGAAACAAAAGAGAAATCATAATAACCTTTTTTTACTAAGCCCTCAACCTCTTTAGCGATAGAGTCAAGCCCTCTAGAATTTAGTTTGCCTTTAAATGATGGAATAGCACAAAAACTACACACTTGATTACAGCCTTCTGAGAGTTTGATATAAGCATGATAAGTTGAACCTGTTACAACACGCTCTGCTCCATCAATTAAAAATACTTCATCAGAAAAACGACTCTTTTTTTCTTGTAAAAGTTCATCTATCTTGTCATAATCACCAACACCAGTAAAGATATCAACCTCTGGCATTTGAGTAGCTAACTCCTCTTTATATCTCTCACTTAAACATCCAGCCATCACTAAAACAGAATCTTCTTTTCTAGCAGCATGAAGATTTAAAACTGTGTTTATAGATTCCTCTTTTGCAGCCTCGATAAATCCACATGTATTTACAATAATCACATCAGCACTATCTGTTTCATCCGTTAACTCAAAGTTTTGAAGTTTCCCCATCATCACTTCTGTATCAACTAGATTTTTTGTACAGCCAAGAGAGACTATATGAAGTTTATTACCCATTATTATCACTTATATTTTTTTGACATTATACAGTATAATTGCTTCATGAAAATATATGACATCTTAATTCTTGGAGCAGGGGCAAGTGGACTTATGTTTGCTTCTCATCTTAATAAAAAATTTAGTGTAGCGATGGTTGATACAAATGCTAAAGTTGCACAAAAATTAAAAATTTCTGGTGGTGGTAAGTGTAATATTACAAATGTATATGTAAGTGAGCATAATTATGATGGAGATAGTGATTTTATAGCTTACTCACTTGATAATTTTACAAAAGATGATTTGTTGGATTATCTTGAGTTAAATGGAGTTAAGCCTGTTATTCGTAAAGATAGATATTACTTTTGTAAAGACTCTTCAGATGAAATTATAAATATACTCAAAAGAAATACACAACATGTAGATATGCTTTTAAATAGAGATATTTTAAGTGTAGAGAAAAAAAATGATATTTTTGAAGTAAAAACTTCAAAAGGAATTTTAAAAACAAAAAAACTAATAGTAGCAACTGGGGGTAAAAGTTTTTCAAATCTTGGTGCGAGTGATATAGGACTGCAAATTGCAAAAAGTTTTGATATAAAAGTAAAAGAGTTTACTCCTGCACTTGTTGGTTTGACTGTTCAAAAAGAGCAGTTTTGGATGAGAGAACTTAGTGGATTAAGTTGCTGGGTTGAGATAAAAGTTGATGGTAAAGTTTTAAAAGAAGATATGTTATTTGCTCATAAAGGGATAAGTGGACCTTGTGTATTGTCTGTCTCACTTTATTGGAAAAAAGGAAAAATCTCTATAGATTTCTTGCCAGATAGTAATATTTTAGAATTAAGTGAGGGTAGTAAAAAACTTGTAAGTTCTGTAATACCTCTACCAAAAAGACTCTCAAAAGAGATATTAAAAGCTTTAGGTGCAGATGATATAGAGTGTAAAAAACTAACTAAAGAACAAAAAGAAAATTTATCAAAGATTCACAATTATGAATTTGCACCAGCTGGTAATTTTGGATTTTTTAAGGCTGAGGTTTGTTGTGGTGGAGTTTTAAGTGATGAGTTGAATTTTGCAACACTAGAGTCTTTAGAAGTAGAAAATTTATATTTTATAGGTGAAGTGGTAGATGTAACAGGAGAACTTGGAGGTTATAATTTTCAATGGGCATTTTCAAGTGCTGTAACATGTGCAAGAGCAATTATATGATAATATATTAAAAGTGTGAAGTGACACTTGAAACTTTTAATAAAATAGGGCATACTTCTAAAATAAAAAAATATTTAGGGGTAATTATGTCTATAAAAATGGCTGAACTTATGAAACAAACGGGTGAGACTCGCTCAACTCTGCTTTTTTATGTAAAAGAGGGTCTGCTTCAAGAACCTATGAAACCAAAACCAAATGTACACCTTTATGCAGATGATTCTATAGAGCGTGTTCGTATGATTAAAACTCTGCAAAATCAACTACATTATACTATCACACAAATCAAACAAGTTTTTGATGACAACTCTTTTGATTTTAGTAACGGAGTGGATGTATTACTGCAAAAACTCGATGTTTTTACTGGTGTTAAACAACATAATTTCAAAACTATAGAAGATGCAGTGGAAATTTATGATTTAACTGAGTGGAGTATAGATTATTACATAAAAGAGGGTATTGTTGAGATTCATAATGGTTATTTTAATGATAGCAGTTGGAAAACACTTAAAATATTAAGTGATCTTAAAAGTTCTTCTAAAAGTAGAGAATTACTACTCTCTTATGTAAAAGCTGCAAAAGAGTTGGCTGTATTGGAAATTGACTTGGGTAGTGAGTTAGTTCAAGATGATGATACAAATCAAGCACAAGAAATTTTTTTAGATACTATTCTTACATTAAAACCATATATTTTTAATTTTCAAACAAAACTTGAACATAAAAGGAGAACAGATGTCTAATTTAACTTCAAATATTTACAAAATCAGAGGATTTTTACCATATATAATAGTTGTATTTTTAAATGCTTTTACAGATTTAGGACATAAAATAATTATTCAAAATACTATTTTTAAAATATACGATGGTCAAACTCAAATAATTTTAACAGCTATAGTTAATGCACTTATTTTGATTCCTTTTATATTACTTTTTTCTCCATCAGGTTTTTTATCTGATAAGTTTAGTAAAAGTAAGGTTATGATTATTGCAGCTTGGGCAGCTGTAATTATTACACTTGGTATTACTTTGTCTTACTATTTAGGTGAATTTAAATTAGCTTTTTTCTTAACTTTAGTACTTGCTATTCAGTCTGCTATCTATTCTCCAGCTAAGTATGGATATATAAAAGAGTTAGTAGGAAATAAACACCTCACTTTAGGAAATGGGATAGTTCAAGCTGTTACAACTGTTGCCATTTTAGGTGGTATTTTTATCTACTCTGTCTTTTTTGAAGGTCTTTTAGCTGGAGAGACTTTTAGTACAAGTGAGGAGTTATTAAAAGCTATCGCACCAATTGGCTGGGCTTTAGTTATAGGTTCTTTAGTTGAACTTTTTCTTGCATATAAACTTCCAAATACAAAGATAAATAGTGAGAAAAAATTTGATTTTAAAAAATACTATACAGGTAAATATCTAAAAAATAATATGAAAATTATTAGTGGCAATAGTATTATTTTTCATTCTATTATTGGTCTTTCACTATTTTGGTCTATCTCTCAGGTGGTTCTTGCAAGTTTTCCATCATATGCAAAAGAAGTACTTTTTATGCAAAATACTATAGCAGTTCAGGGAATGATGGCATTAGCTGGGGTTGGTATAGTTATTGGTTCTATCATTGTTGGAAAAATTTCTAAAAATTATATAGAAACAGGAAGTATCCCAGTAGGTGCTTTGGGTATAACTATAACACTATTTTTTCTTCCAAATTTGACAAATCATATACTTATAGGTATAAATTTTTTGGTTTTTGGTTTTTTTGCAGCTTTTTTTATCGTACCTCTAAATGCACTTATTCAAATTAATGCAAAAGAGCATGAACTTGGTATCACTATAGCTGGTAATAATTTTGTACAAAATGTTTTTATGATTAGCTTTTTAGCTCTTACTGTTGTGCTTGCTATTTTTGGAGCAAGTGGAGTTGGTTTGTTTTACTTGATGTTTTTTATCTCAATCGTTGGAGCTATATATGTGATTAGATATATTCCACAGTCGATGATAATATTTTTAGTATCTTTTATTGTTTCACGCCGTTTTAAAGTTGATGCTTTAGGGTTTAACAATATTCCTCAAACTGGTGGTGTTCTTCTCTTGGGAAACCATATCTCATGGTTAGATTGGGCAATTATACAGATTACAATGCCTCGTCAAGTTCGTTTTGTAATGGAGAGAACCATATATGAGAAATGGTATTTGAAATTTTTTCTAGATTTTTTTAAAGCTGTACCAATCTCAACTCGTGGAGTAAAAGAAGCTGCACAAAAAATTAGTGAGCTTTTAAATGATGGTGAAGTTGTTTGTCTTTTTCCTGAGGGGACTATTAGTCGTACAGGACAATTAAATGAGTTTAAAAAAGGTTTTGAATTTATGGCAAAAGATGCGAATGCTGTTATAGTTCCTTTTTATCTTTGTGGTTTATGGGGAAGTAGATTTTCCCGTTCATCTTCAAAGTTTAAAGAGTCTAAAAAAAGTAAAAAGCGTGATATCGTTATCTCTTTTGCAAAGCCTATGGATATATCTAGTAATGCTGCTGATGTAAAGCAAAGAGTTTTTGAGTTATCTATGAGTTCATGGAAACACTTTACACAAAACTTTCCATCTATGCAAGAAGCTTGGGTAGATACTGCAAAGCGTTTGGGTTCTGAATTTTGTATGGCTGATTCAAAAGGTAAAGCTATCTCTTTTTCAAAAACTTTAACAGGTACGATTTTATTCTCAAACTTTATACAAAAGAATCACGAACAAAACATAGGTATATTAATGCCAACAACAACAGCTGGAGCTATAGTAAATATGGCAACTCTAATGGCTGGCAAAACAGTTGTAAACCTTAACTATACAGCACCGATGAGTTCTTTAAAATCTTCAATAAACAAAGCAGATATAAAAACTATCTATACAGCAAAACAGTTTATAAAAAAGCTAAAAGCAAAAGGGTTTGATACAGATGAACTTCTTAGTGGAAGTAATGTTGTCTATCTTGAAGAGTTAAAAGATGAGATATCAAAACCAAAAGCACTAATGACACTTCTTATGGTTAAGCTATTACCATCTTTTATAATTAAGAGTTTATTTATAAAAAAATCATCAAGTGAGGATGTTGCTGCAATACTTTTTAGTTCAGGTTCAGAAGGACAACCAAAGGGTGTAATGCTCACTCATAAAAACTTTATGGCAAATATCAGACAAGTTTCAGATGTTTTAAATATGCAAGATGAAGATGTACTTTTAGCATCATTACCATTGTTTCATGCATTTGGATTAACTGCTACAACTTGGTTACCTATGATAGAGGGTATTCCAATGGTTTGTCATCCAGACCCAACTGATGCGGTGGGAGTAGGAAAGGCTATTGCGAAGTATAGAGCAACTGTTATGTTTGGGACTTCAACTTTTTTAAGATTATATGCAAAAAATAGAAAAGTATATCCTTTAATGTTAGAGAGTCTTAGGCTTATTATTGCAGGTGCGGAGAAACTAAATCCTGAAGTTAGAAAAATGTTTAAAGAGAAGTTTCATAAAAATATATATGAGGGGTATGGAGTAACAGAATCTTCACCTGCTGCGAGTATAAATATACCAGATATTTTAATAACAGATAATTTTACTATTCAAGTAGGAAGTAAAGAAGGAAGTATAGGTTTACCACTTCCTGGAACTGCTTTTAAAATAGTTGATCCAAACACTTTAAAAGAGTTAGATGTAGATGAAGATGGATTGATTTTGATAGGTGGACCACAAGTTATGAAAGGCTATCTAAAAGATGAGGAAAAAACTAACGAGGTTATGACAGAAATAGATGAACAGAGATGGTATAAAACTGGAGATAAAGGTCATATAGATGCTGATGGTTATCTTTACATAGTAGATAGATATTCTCGTTTTGCAAAACTTGGTGGAGAGATGGTCTCACTTGGAGCTATTGAAAGTGAGATTCAAGCATATATAAATAATCATGATGTGGAGATATTAAGTGTAAATTTACCAGATGAAAAAAAAGGTGAAAAAATTGTTTTACTGATTCAAGGATATGAAGATGCATCAACACTTAAAAAAGCTTTAGTTGATTCAGGGATGAACCCATTGACTATACCTTCTGAGATATTTGAAGTCCAGAGTATTCCAAAACTTGGAAGTGGAAAAAGTGACTTTGCAGGTGCAAAAAAATTAGCTTTAGAATTAAGTGGAGAATAAAATGTTAGAAAATAGTTATAAAATAATTACTAAAGTAACACAAGAGAGAAAAGTTTTTTTTCAAGCAGATACAGCTAAAGAGATATGGAGTGACGTAGTTCAAAAAGATGCAGATTCTATGAATGAGTTATGCAGTGCTATGAGTAAGCTAGTGTATGAAGTGGGTATTCCTAAATTTATAATTCATTTTAGTGCAAAACTTCTTTATCTTGGTGTTTATAAATGGTGGGGTCATTACACAAAAGAGAGTGATTATTTAGCTTCAAGATGTGCAAACATATCAAACTCTATGATGGCTTTTTTACAACGTCAGTATACTTTAGCTCATATGGGATGTTCAGTTGTGATGACTTGGGATGAAAAAAATGAGGAAATGCTTTGTTTTAGAAGTCTAGACTGGAGGGGAGCTGATGATATAGCACTTGCAACTAGACGTTTCTCTTTTGTAAATACAAAAGATGAAGAGGTGGCTCAAGTTGCAGGAATTACTGCTATGGTAGGTGTTCTCACTGGTGCAAAAAAAGGTTTTAGTGTAGCTATAAACTATGCTCCATGGAAACGCTCTGCAGAGTTTAAATCTGATCCAACTTTTTTAATTCGTACACTTCTTGAAGATGAAAGTATAAATGACTATAAAACTGCACAAGACAAAGTCAAAAGCTGGGATGTTGGTTCACCTTGCTTTATAAGCTTATGTGGAGTGAAAAAAGGTGAGGCTTGTGTAGTTGAGCTTGGAAGTGATGCAGTTTATGTAAGAGAGATGGGTGATAAAAATCTTTTAATACAAACAAATCATTATGATTTAGAGAGTTCACCATTTACCCAGCACAATGAAAAACCTTATGAAGAGAATATGAATGAGCCTAAGTGGTACTCCTCTGAACTTTTGAAAAATTCTCAAAAGAGAAAAGAAATAATGATAGAGACACTTAGTAAAGATTCTGATATAGAGATGAAAGATAGGCTAATAGAATTATATAAAAATGTTCCAGTTTTAAATTATGAAACTGCACAATGGACACTTATGAAACCATCAACTGGAGAGATAGAAGTTTATGCTTGTATAGATAAATAATTTAAAGTAAAATATTTGAGTGTAATATTATATTCATATGTTAATTCTATTTAAGTATGATTTAGTTTCAAATATGAGATTAAGGAGATATTATTAATGTTTAAAAAACTAATGATTTTTTTTAGTATTATAGTTGTTTTAATAACTATGAACAGTAATTATCACTTTCATGATACTCATACCGATAATCACCATGAAAATTTTAATTATCATCATCACATAGAGGTTGATTTTTATGACATAATTATTGAACAATCAAATTTTCATCATGCTCAACATAGTCATTATCTATATAATATTGGCATAATTAGTAGTGTTTTTTTAGTACTTCTCTTTAGAGGTATTAGTTTTTCTCTTTTATTGTTACTTCAAATAAAAGTATTTGCAAAACATAATTTTAAAATTATGTTTTGCAAATACTTATTTATCTATCCACCCCCACTTCTAATTCGTTATATTCTTTTTCACGCACCTCCAAATAATCATTCTTAAACTATCAATCTTAGTGTCTTTTAAAAACAAATTATATTTGTTATATAGAGACTCGTACATATTAGAAAAATAAATATAAGGAATATGATTTATGAAAATTATTATCTTGTTTTTAGTGATAACTATAAACATATATGCTGCAAATACTATTTATAAGTGGGATGCTTTTATACAAAAAGCGGTAGATGCTTCGTTGACTCTTAGACAAAATGACGTACAATTAGCTATTCACAGAAGTAAAATTACTCAAGCTACTTTATTAAAAAATCCTACACTTGAAATATCACTTAATGATGGGTTGAAAAATAGTATCGATTATACATATCTTGAATTTACGCAACAATTACCTGCATTAGGTGAGCGAGATTTAAAAAAGAGAGTAGCTCAGTTTTACTTAGAAAGTGAACAATATGCTAAAAATGCAACTCTACTTCAAATTCAATATAGA
>JAFLJV010000269.1 GCA_022712845.1 Sulfurimonas sp.
CCATTTTTCTTTGTCTCTTTGGAACTACAAGTTGGACAAATTTTTACACTTTTTTATAGCTCATTGTAAATAAAACCTTTTTAGTCATTACTATACAGTACTTTCAAGCACTTCTTAGCCTAAAAAATATTACTTTAAATCTGAAATTCCAAATACTACAAATACTCTGGATGGAGGAACTTTTTCTCCACTTAAAATACTCATTAAGATTCACAGAGGATTGAGTAAGAGTTTAAAGTTGAAACTAGTCGATGATTATCTTTTAAGTTATAAGAAAAAATGATTATTTAGCCTAAAAAATATTACTTTAACTCTAATTATACAAATTGATACCTATTGCAGATTAATTATATTAACTGAGGGATAAAAGCTTAAATTTTTAAATTAGTTTGTAAAAGAATTTGATAGTTTTTTGACTATTTTTCTCGCTTTTCTTGCAGTCTATTTAGATATTGAGTATTAAATAATCTAAATTTATTTTCTTCTCCTTCATTTGTAGACCAATTTTGAATATTATTAATATCTATTTCATTATTTATTGCCACCAATAGTGCTTGCTCCAATGATCTATCATCATTCCAGAAATAAAAACCAGCTAGCCTGTCTTTAACACAATCTGTGGGTGTTAATATCCTTAACACTCCATATTCTGTTTCTATCTCTGAAATTTCTTTTATCAATTCATTCCCTATAGCTAAAGGGCTAGATGGAAATTCAACTGTATATACGATATCAGGGTGTGAAAAGTGCTTTCCTACTTTTTTGAAACCTAATTCTTTCATCTTTTGAATAATTTCTTTATTTTTAAATATGCTTTGATCAATTAAATCTATGTCCATAGACGTATATTCTCCAAAAGTATATATTTCAGCACAAAAGCCTCCAGATAAAGTTGTTTTAACATCAATATCAGAAAGCTGCTGACATAAGAAAGATGCTATTTCTATATTGTTCATTTTATTAAATTTCTGTTTCAAAATCATCTCCTTTTAATATGTAGGGCTTATTTTTTTTTCTTGGTGCTGTCCTATTAAATGATAATTTTTTTTTCATATCATCAGGATAGGCATCTTTTGCTTTTTTGAGTAGCTCTATCAATTCTTTCATAAAGTAATATCTTGGATTAAATTTATATAACCTTGCTTTTCCGATTTGAAATCCAACAAGGACATCTCCTTCTTCAAGAGAATTTAACTGCTTTGTAATCTGCGAAGGATTTAAGTCGAAGAATCTAGCTATTTTACTAGCATAGCCTTCATTTTTTGACAAAAGATACTGTAATACAAGCTCTTTATCTTTTGAACCTAATAAAACTTTTAACATCTTAAACCTCCTTTATGATTTATAATAACTATATTATAGTCTATATAAACTATAATGTCAATATTACTCTCAGTAATGGAGTGTTTCAATCCGCCTACTTTTCCCTATACTGAGGACTATTCTGGATTATAGATGAGCCAATCGCCCCATGCATATAGTTTATTATATTTTTTCTGAAGACACCGTATATCATCGAGAGTATATTTTTCAATTCTATGAATAGTAGCTTGATCATAGTAATGTTTTTTATCTTCTATCCAATGTTTATGAGGCTGTGTTAAATCAATAAATAATTCATTGTACTCAATCCATGCATGACTCATTATTTTCTCATTTATGGTTATATTTGCATAGACAAGAACCACTTGGATCTCTCTCTTGGCAAAGAACAGGTAAACCAGAAAAGAAATATCAAAACATTTCCCTGCCCAATTAGTATCTTGGAATTGAGCTTTTAAATCATCTACATCTTGATTTGTTATTATATTCATCTTATAAATAGTTTTAAAAACCTAAACTTTCAATTGATTCTCTTCCTGATTCTTTAGATAGTTTTGCATATCGCATTGTCGAGTTAATATCTTTATGATTCATCAATCTCTGAATTGTAAATATAGGAGTACCATTAATCGCTAGGTGCGATGCAAATGTATGTCTCAAGGTGTGCACTACTATCCTATTTTTTCTATCATTTTTATCTATCTTAGTATTAAATAGATCATTAAGTTTCTTTGCCAGTAGTTTTTGCAGTTGTACTTGACTTCGTTTGAATAGTTGATTATCATTTGTCTCAAATCTATGTGTAAGAAGAGATGCTAAACTATCACTTATAAATGTCTTGTATGTATCATCGAATTTAAAGTCTTTGATCGTAACTATGTTATTACTAAACTCTACATCTTTATAAGTAATATTATAAACGCCCTGGAGTCTCGCTCCTGTATTTAAAAGCATCTTTGTAAAGATGTACAGCTCTTGATCATCTTCTACACTTTTATATAACACTTCAATCTCTTTAAGGTTTAGGTATTGTTCTCTGTTATTATCTACTTTAAGCGATTTAACTCTTTTTACTATATTCTCAATATTTTTTATTCTAGTATTTTGGATTGCATACTCAATTATTGTACTGAGTTGACCTGTCAAATTGTTTACAGTTTTTGCTGCACAAGATTCTATTTTTTTTGATTGAAATCCTATAACGTCTTCTCTAGTTAATTTTTCTACCGGGATATCTCCGAAAACATCTTTGAGATGATTTTCAAATGCAGCCTTATCAGCTTCTATATGTTTGTTGTGAAGCTTCTTATGTTCATAGTAATAATTAAATAATTTTTCTATACTATTATCTTTACTAAATCGTTTTTTTGAAGCAATAGCTGGCGGTTCTTCTCCAAGTCGTTGCTTAGTTATAATCTCATTTCTTTTTTGATTACAGTACGCTTCACGAACACCTTCACTAAATTTACCAATTTTTAATTCTTTTGTTTTATTATCAATATCTTTATAAGTGATATAATACGTTTTATCTGATTTACTATTAGTCGTTGTATTTCTAAAATATACACCTATTAAATTTGTTTTTATCCTTGACATCTTTCCAACCTATTTCCAACCTTAGAATGTGATTATTGCATTTTTTGAGCTTTATTGCAAGTTTAGGTATTTTAGGAAATGCCCTTATTAGTGCTATTTGAGCCTTATTGCATTGATTAAGGTTTATTACATAGTTATAGGAATTGGGTTCGATCCCGCACGTCTCCACCATCCCAATATTAATTTTTATCAAACTAAGAGGATACAGAAAAACAATCTAAGGTATAGACGTGTACCTACAGCTTGATATATATCGTTTTGTTAAGCAGAATTTTAAATTAAAAAAAACTACCCTCTCTCTAAAAAAAGTCTGTATCCATTCGTATCAGGAGAAAGCGTAGCTTGAATTAGTCGCCAACCATCTTTATATAAAATTGATAGCGTAGTTTTTGAATCTTGAATATGAGGTGCAACATTCGTGCTACCACTTTGAGTATCTTGTTTTTTAATATCAGATATTTGGATTATTTCAGAATCCTCATTGTATAGAATCGCGCAAAAGTATATTCGAATTTCCATGTTATAAATCCTTAATTTAGTTTTTTTATATAAACAGTTAAAACTGCTTGATGTAACAATTGTATCTAAGTTTTAAAAAAAAATTCTTTAAGAGAATCATTCATCTATATTATTAAAGTATATTATTCAAAAGAGTACGTTACAATAAATTTTATACTTAAGAAGGTTTGATATACCCTATGATACATAATGAAGTAACAAAAGAAAATTTAAATATTTTAGTCATTAAATTTTATACAAAAGTTTTAAAAGATGATTTAATAGGACCGATCTTTACAGATGTATTAGGTAAAGATTTAAAAAGTGATACTTGGCAAACACACATTCAATTGTTAACTGACTTTTGGGCTTCAATTGCCTTAGGTGACTTTGCATATACAGGTAGCCCATTTGCTCCGCATGTTAAGTTAAGAGATAAGTTGAGTATAGAATCATTTGAACGATGGCTCAAACTCTTTTTTGAAACTCTAAATACAGTTTATAAGCCACTTCTAGCGCAACAGTTTCTCGCTAGAAGTAAAAATATTGCAGGTAACTTTATACGTAATCTAAATATTGACTAAATTTTATTGTGAGGTAGGTACTGCTACGACATTATGTATATTTGTTTTGACAATCTTTGTTTTACTTATTATCTCTTCTTCTTTTTTTTCTTCTTTTGGAGAAACAAAACTTACTAAAGCTAAAAAGATAACTACTATAATTGTATACTCAACACTTCCTTTTTCATCATTTTTTTCACTTAATCCTAAATACAAAGTATAAATAATAGAGATTATGAGATTAGTTAAAGCTACTAAAAAACCTATCGCTATCATAGAGCTAAACATACCAAGCTTATCGTCTAGCAACCTACTTATAATCGCTAGTATAGAAAAAATTATATATACTATTAAAGAGCGTCTCCTATAAGATGATCCATTCCAATAATTTAATACTTTATCTTTCATTAACAATCCTTTTTAAAACTCTCGAAGTATATCAAACTTTAATATTAATACTGTTAGTATATAAGCTATCTCAAAGGCTTGCACTTGAAATTATTAATTTGGCTGTCTATTACAATAATCATCCTAAGCGTAGTAGCATATGGATTTTATGAAAAAAGTAGAAAAGAACAACTTTACAAAAATTTTAAAGCGAACAAAAAAATCATATGTGATGATATTATTGTTAAAAAAAGTAATGGATGGAAAATCCGTAACAATAGATTTTTTACAAATGGCAAAATTATAAAAACCATAGTTTTTTGTAAAAGTTCTGATTAAAAAAGCTTCACTAGATTTAGTTTACTCATATTCTTAATTTATCTCAACTTTTAATAAGCCCTCAGCACTATTTTTGTATAATCGCGTATTAATTTATTCCAAAGGAATCCCATGCGTGGTTATAAAATTTTTGCCGGTAGTGCGAGTGTTGATTTTGCTAAAGAGATTTGTCAAATCTTAGATGTTCCATTAGGTAATGCTGGTACTAAAAAGTTTAGTGATGGTGAAATATCTGTTCAGATTGCGGAATCAGTTCGTGGTCGTGATGTTTTTATCGTTCAATCAACGGGTTCTCCATCGAATGATAACCTCATGGAACTTCTTATCATGACAGATGCCCTAAAACGTTCATCAGCTTCAAGTATTACAGCTGTTGTTCCTTATTATGGTTATGCAAGACAAGACCGTAAGGCTGCTCCTCGTGTACCAATCACTGCGAAACTTGTAGCAAACCTTTATGAAACTGCTGGAATCGACAGGGTTATCACTATTGACCTACACGCTGGTCAAATTCAAGGTTTTTTTGATATCCCAGTTGATAATCTTTATGGTTCTATAACATTTGAGCAATACATTAAAAGTAAAAACCTTAAAAATCCAATCATTGCAAGTCCTGATATTGGTGGAGTTGCACGAGCACGCTACTTCGCTAAACGAATGGGTTTAGATATGGTTATTGTTGATAAACGTCGTGAAAAAGCAAATCATGCAGAAGTTATGGGAATTATTGGCGATGTTGCTGGTTACGATGTAATCATGATTGACGACATGGTTGACACTGCGGGAACAATGGTAAAAGCTGCGACTGCATTAAAAAATAAAGGTGCCACTTCAGTTATGGCTTGTGCAACTCATGGAGTTCTCAGTGGTAAAGCATACGAGAATCTAGAGAATGGTGAACTTGATGAGCTTATCATTACAAATACACTCGACACCAAAGAACATAAAAAAATCAAAGTATTAACAGTAGCTCCTCTTTTTGCAGAAGTTATTCGTCGTGTGTATCACAACGAAAGCGTTAATGGTCTTTTTGAATAGGATACCTTATTGAAAAACATTAGAAACTTCTCGATTATTGCACATATTGACCATGGTAAGAGTACCTTAGCGGATAGAATTATACAAGAATGTGGTTCTGTTAGTGACAGAGAAATGTCAACGCAGATGATGGATACAATGGACATCGAACAAGAGCGTGGAATCACGATTAAAGCACAATCAGTTCGACTTGATTATGTAAAAGATGGTGAACATTATATTCTTAATCTTATAGATACTCCTGGTCATGTTGACTTTTCTTATGAGGTAGCAAAATCACTTGCTTCATCCGATGGTGCATTACTTATTGTTGATGCAGCGCAAGGTGTTGAGGCGCAGACTATTGCGAATGTTTACCTTGCACTTGATAATGATCTTGAACTTATTCCCGTTATTAACAAGATAGATTTACCTGCGGCTGATCCTGATAGAGTTGCTGAAGAGATTGAGACTTCTATAGGTATTGATGCAACGGATGCTTGTTTGGTATCTGCTAAAACGGGTGAAGGAATTCGTGAACTGATTGACGCAATTGTTGATAGAATTCCAGCACCGGTTGGACATCCAGAGGAAACTACAAAAGCCATCATTTATGACTCATGGTTTGATCAGTACTTAGGTGCATTGGCACTTGTTCGTGTATTTGATGGTCAGGTTAAAAAAGGGCAAAATATTAAGCTTATGAGTAATGGCGAAGAACACCAAATACTAGACTTAATGTACCCTCACCCTATGAAAAAAATCAAGACTAACACTATCGAGTGTGGCGAGATTGGTATCGTTGTTCTAGGTCTTAAAGAAGTAAGTGTTATCAATGTT
>JAFLJV010000065.1 GCA_022712845.1 Sulfurimonas sp.
TTTTATTATTCATAATTTTTTATAACATCTAAATCGGTTAACTATTAAGTGTCTTTTTTTATTTGTGACACTATTTCACTTTATTCTAAATTTAGTATTTTAAACTAAATTTTATTTCTCGTGACAAGCAACACAAAGGGCACTACCATAATTATGACTTCTTAAATACATATCATATATTGTTCCATGTACTTCATGACAACTAGAACATTGAACCTTGCCATCTCTCAACAAATCACTAACATAAGTAGCACCAATAATGTCAGCAGCTACTGTATCAGTTGTAGGTCTTAAACCCGCTCTTCCTTCTATATACTGAATAGAAATAGGGTGATCATCTGTCATATCTCCATTAACTCCGACTGCTTTATATGGATTAGTTACCATTGGTTTAGGGTAAAGAGGTAAAGCTCCAATTAAAACACCAGTAGCAGAATCAGTATTGCCTGAACCAGGAGCATTTACAACTCTATTCATAGCACTCACACCATCATGACAGCTAAGACATGCCATACTTGAACCACTTGGAGCAGCGTCTGTAGGTGTTCCAGCCATTGTAACTCCAGCTTCTCCTGCTGTTGTAGCACCATACATAGTAAAAACAACATTTGTAGTTGGTTTATTCCAAATTGGTGCTGGTGAAGCGTCTTTATTTGATGCATGCGGAGTGTGACAATAAATACATAGTTCTCCATTATCTGTGCTTGTATTTGTTGAACTATTTAGATTTGCATGCGGTCCACCTAAAGCAAAAAGATTACCAGAAAGAACAATAAAGGTTATAAACATAATTATAAATTTATTTCTCATAAAAATAATTTATCCCTTCACTCATAATTTTATTATCACTTAAGCTTAACCTCTCGCAACTATTTATAGCCTTAAAATTCAAAAAAATAAATTTGAAATAAAAAAAGCTTAAGTATTTAAAGTAATTTTTTATAATACTAATCTTATCTGGCCAATGACTAGTAAGTTATTTTTTTATTATAAAATTTTATTTATCTTAAAAATATTAAACCCATCTTCATAACTATACAAAAACTCAAAATTATGTTTACTAAGCACTCTTTTAACTAAACTAAGCCCTATTCCATAACCTTTTTCACCTCTTGAATTATCTCCTTGAGTAAAAAGTTCACAATAATACTCTAGTGGTTTTTCTAGTTTTTCACCAACACTTTTCACTTGTATGGATTTGTCTTTAACTTCTATGATTACAGGTAGCTTTGTTGTATATTTAAGTGCATTATCTATAAGATTTTTAAGAGCAATACTTAGATAACCTAAGTCTGCTTCTATCTCAAAATTTGACTCAATTCTAACAAAGATAGACTCTTCATCTTCAATAAAAAGTTTTGAGAGTGCTTCACTTATAAGTGTCTCTATTGTAAATTTTTGCAGATTTAATTTATACTGATTTGCATTTAGTTTTTCTATGTAGAGTAGCTCACTTGTCATATCATCCATCTGTGATAGTGCTTTTGAGAGTATATTTTTATATTTGCTATCATCTATCATCTCTATAGCTAGTTTTGATTTTAAGATAGGTGTTTTTAGCTCATGAGTGATATCACGAAGAAGTTGTTGTCTTGAAGTTATAAGCTCTTGTGTATTTGATGCCATATGGTTAAAACTTTTTGAGAGTTCCCCTATCTCATCATTTCCATAATCTTTTATCCTAGAATTATAGTCTCCATCACCAAATTTTTTTATACTTTTTGACATCTCTTTTAGGGGATAAATCATCTTTAGGATAATTAAAAAAAGTATGATAAGAATTAAGATATCTGCAATAACCATGTAGTTTAAAAATTCTTTTTTAGCAAAATTTTTCTCTTGAGAATAATCCATCACTAAAATATCATCATCAAGATATTTCATATATAGTAAGTATTTATCATCTTCATGTTTAAGTATGTTTATAGCAGAGATGCTTGTTGTATACTCATAAATTATTTCAGAAGAAGTAAAATAATGTTTTTTATCATTAATAACCTTAAAGTCTAGCTCCTGGAGTTTTTTATTTAGTGCATTTTTATTGTTGTTTGAGAGATGGGTAAAAAGCTCATCTGAAACTTGAATATACTTCTCTTTTAAAAGAGTCTCTATTTGATTTTGAGTTAGTTTATTTGTTTCATTTGACATAAATATCATAAGAAAAAAACTGATAAGAAAAAGTATAAGAACTTTGTTAAAAATCGACATCTATCCCCTCTTTAACCTATAAATTTATAACCTATTCCCCACACGGACTTAATATATTTTGGCACTTTTGAATCATCACCTATTTTATGTCTAAGATTACTTATGTGCATATCTATAGTTCTATCTTTTGAATTATATTCTATACCAGTGACAGCATTTGAAATAACTTCACGTGAGAGAACTTTATCACGATTATTTAAAAACAGATGCAGTATATCATACTCAATTTTTGTCAAATCAAGTTCAAAATCTTCAACTTTTACCTGCATCTTATCTTCATTTATCTCAAAATCACCAACTCTTTTGTCATGTGAAGTGACTCTTCTTAAAATGGCATTTATACGGATAATAAGCTCTCTAGGTTCATAAGGTTTCGCCAAATAATCATCAGCACCAAAATCAAAAGCTAGCATCTTATCACTTACTTCACCTCTAGCAGAAGATATAATTATAGGAGTGTCTAATTTCTCTCTTATTTTTTTACAAACATCAAAACCATCCATCTGAGGTAACATCAAATCAAGAACTATAACTGCATATTTATCGCTATCTTTTTTTAGCTCCTCTAACGCTTCAAGTGGTTTTGCAAATGCTTTTACTTCAAAACCATAGTTTTGTAAGTATTCACTTAGAAGAGTCTGAATATCTAAATCATCTTCAATCAAAAGTATATTTTGCATCACTCCACTTCCCAATCGTCAAAATGGTATATAAACTTTTTTTTCTGCTTATCTGAGAGAATTTTATGCATACTTTGTAAAAATTCATTTTCTATACTATGTCTTTTTTCATCAAGAGATTTATTAAGCCTTGTCAACTCTTGTATATTAAGAGTTTTACCTACAAAAATTCTCTCTTTTTTCTCTTGTATGTCCTCTTTAAACTCACTAAAATCTTTTAAGTCATATCTAAAATCTTTTAGTATTTTTTTTACTCCTACCTCTTGGGCTTTAGTGAGTTTTAAATGAGAAATCTCTTTATATATATGTTTTTCACTATGCTCTTCATAGTTATCAGCATGTAGATCTATCAATAACAAAAGTATAATAATTAAATATCTCATAACAAACATCCTTAGCTATATTCCCTTACTCGGGTATTTTAATATCTTTATCATTTAATAAACCTTGCTCAATAGCTTTATGACAAGCTTTACAATTTGCTTTTTTACCTACCTTCTTACTTTTAAAAACCTCATCTTCTATATCATTATGTCTTTTTTTCCAGTATTTTGTCTCAGTAATTGCGATGATAGCTTTTTTATCTATAGAGTTTAGTATCTTATAGGCTGACTCTTTAGTAGAGTTCTCAGCGGCATTTTTTACTAAATACTCTTGAATTGAAACCCTATCTTCTAACTCTAAAGATGCATCATCTCCAAAGTGATTTTCTAAATCATTCATCATAGTTATCCATGACTCTTTTGGAAGAAGATATGGCGGATAGAGAGTATGACAAGATATACACTCATCATAAAAAAGCTCATGTTCCACTTTATAATCAATTTTTTTGTTTGCATCAGCAATCAAAATATTTTACGGACTAACTAACATATACACAAAAAATAGCACAGATGAACTTATCCATATAAAGCCAAACACTTTTTGAAATAAACTTAGCTCTACACTCTTTGCATCCGCGCTTTTATAACCATCCCTCATAGAAGATATTGCATCAGACTTATGAACAACTCTATCTAAAAGAACTCCCGCTATATGCATAAAAGCTACAGCTATTAACGCATTTGCAAAAAACTCATGAATCATTTGGAAAAACTCCATATCTTTAAACATAGTGGCATTTAAAAAAGATAAAACTCCCATCCCCTCTTGAGTACCATAAAGGAGTGTTCCGCTTACAACT